>DAOWAU010000024.1 GCA_030634425.1 Dehalococcoidia bacterium | reverse complement strand
TTCCCGCCTCAGAGGGGGTTTCAGCGGAGCAACCGGAGCTTGATAGGTGGATTATCTCCGAGCTTAATCAGCTTATCGCTGACGTTGACGGGGCTCTGGAGACTTATAGCCCTCTGGAAGGGGGGAGGAAGATAGAGAGCTTTGTCGACGGGTTATCTAACTGGTATGTGCGGCGAAGTCGGCGGCGGTTTTGGAAGAGTGAGAATGATGCTGATAAACTGTCGGCATATAATACCCTCTACGAGTGTCTGGTTACCCTATCCAAGCTATTGGCTCCATTTATCCCGTTCTTAGCCGAGGAGTTATATCAGAACTTGGTTCGCTCAGCGTTGCCTGAGGCTCCAGATAGCGTGCACCTGACCGATTTTCCCGCGGCTGATGCGACCAAGATCGATAAGCGCCTTTCGGCTGACATCCAACTGATAATGAAAGTATCAAGTCAGGGTCGGGCGGCAAGGAGTAAGGCGGGAATCAAGGTGCGTCAGCCTTTGGCTCACGCCATGGTTAGCGTAGCCAGTAACAAGGAACAGGATATTTTGGAACGGCTAAAGCCTCAAATCTTGGAAGAACTCAATGTAAAAGAGTTAAAATTTGGTAGTCCTTCAGAAGTAGCGGAGCTTGATGGGCATGGTTATGTAGTCAGTGGGCTGGAAGTCGATAGGAAAAAGGGGATAAAAGTTCCTGTAAGTGGTGGTGTTTATAATGTGGCCATCCCTACCGAGATTTCTCCTCAGCTTCAGGCGGAGGGTGTGGCACGGGAGATTGTGCGTCGTTTGCAGGAAATGCGCCGCTCGGCTGGGTTTGATATCGCTGACCGTATCGTTACCTATTATCAAGGTGAGGCTGATATCAGGCAGGTGATGAAAGATAAAGACCTTGCCGACTATATCAAGCAGGAAACGCTATCCCTAAAGCTTGTTGCCGGGGCACCCCCGGAGGGCGCATTCGCCGAGAGTCATAGATTGGGTGACCACGAGATATTATTGGGAGTGAAGAGGAAGGTCGCCGGTTAACCTCACTGCTGGGGCGGTGGGCTTTCGGTAAGGGTAGCGTAGGCGGTATTTTCGGTATCGCCCCGCCAGAAGAGTATTTTCACACTTTGTCCAATTTGGACGGAGTGTATCGTTTGGATTAACTCCTCGGCAGTGGATATCTCCTTGTCATCCATGCTGACAATGACGTCCTCTGCTTGAAGGCCTGCTTCGGTGGCAGGGCTGTTGGGGGCTACATAGGTGATAAAGGCTCCTTTATCTACCGCTAAGCTATACCACAAAGCCACGGTTTGGTTTACATCTGCCAACCTGACTCCTAGGTAAGGGCGAATCACATAGCCGTTTAGGATTAGTTGGTCGATAATGGGGATAGCTGAATTGATGCTTATGGCATAGCCCATACCTTCGACACCGACGGTGGCGATTTTAATGCTGGTAATGCCGATTACCTCTCCAGCCATATTGACTAGGGGGCCACCACTGTTGCCCGGGTTGATGGCGGCGTCGGTTTCGACAAGGTCGCGCAGCGTTTGTCCTCTCTCGGCGGGCATAGAAACATCGGTGCGGCTGACCCACCCGCCCTTCATGCTTATCCCCAGGCCCAGCGGATTACCGATAGCGGCTACCTGCTCACCGATTTTTAGTTTGTCTGAATCCCCGATATCAGCTGCTGGTAGATTTTGGGCGTCAACCTTGACTACAGCTAGGTCGGTAAGAGGGTCGTTGGCCACTGTTTGGGTAGGAAAGGTTCTGCCGTCATCCAGGGCTATAATAATAGTTTCAGCTCCAGCAACTACGTGACTGTTGGTTACGATAATCCCAGTCTCGTCTATAATCCATCCTGAGCCCTCCCCCAGGTTGGTTTTGATAGCCACTACCGAAGGCTTAACCTTAGCCACTACCGCGGTATAATCGGCTAATTGTAGACCATCGCTCTCGCGGGGTGGTGGTGTCCAATCGGGGTTAATCGGGGTCTCAGTAGCGGGAGGGGTGATTTCCGGGGCAGGCGGTGGTGGAGCCTCTACAGGCGGTGGTTGGGCACAACTAAAGTCAAAGGTAAAAAATTCATTAAGCGGTAGGGAACACCCTCCACCTAAGGCAAGAGATAAGATGAGGATAAGAGCAATAACTAGATATTTTATTTTTGTCCTCTTCATTGCGGTTCAATTATAGCACGTGAGCCAAATTGGAACAAAAAGGGGAGGGGAGATTGGTTATGCCGCACAGAGGCAAAAACCCCTCACCCCTCCCAGGGAAGAAGCATAGGGATGTTGGTGAATAACCCCACTATTTATAGTTTAGGCAGGTGGGTCAGCGCCTCCTTTACCTTGTCTTCAGGAAATTCATAGTCCTTCATCCTTCCGGAGAGGTACTCATCATAGGCAGCCAGGTCGAAGTGCCCGTGCCCGCTATGAGCTATCAGGATGTTTTTAGATTCGCCTGATTCCTTGCATTTAAGGGCTTCATCAATGGCTACCTTGACGTTATGGCAGGGCTCAGGGGCGGTGATAATCCCCTCGGTTCGGGCGAACTTTACCCCTGCCTCAAAGACGGGGATTTGGTATTCAGCTCTGGCTTCGACTAAGCCTAGTTTATGGAGGTGACATATGATGGGTGCCATCCCGTGGTAGCGTAGCCCCCCGGCGTGAATTGGGGATGGGATAAAGGTGTGCCCTAAGGTGTACATCTTGAGCAGGGGGGTGAGGCCAGCCACATCGCCGAAATCATAAGCATAGGGTCCCTTGGTCAGAGTGGGGGCGGCTTTAGGTTCAACGCAGATAATGCGCAGGTCTGGTTTTTCCCCACTGATCTTATCTCTGATCCAGGGTAGGAACTGCCCGGCGAAGTTTGAACCGCCACCGATGCAACCGATGATAATATCGGGATACTCACCGGCCATCTCCATCTGCTTCCTGGTTTCCTCGCCAATGATGGTTTGGTGAAGCAGAACGTGGTTGAGTACGCTGCCCAGGGAATAATGAGTATCATCACGGGTGGCGGCATCCTCCACCGCTTCACTGATGGCTAATCCTAAGCTGCCGGTGCATTCGGGGTCTTGGGCTAGTATATCACGTCCGGCTTTGGTATCCGTGCTGGGGCTGGGTACAACCGTAGCCCCCCAGGTCTCTATCAAGATGCGGCGGTAGGGCTTCTGCTCATAGCTAATCTTGACCATATACACCTTGAGTTCGATATCGAAGAACATGCAGCCCATAGCCAGAGCACTGCCCCACTGACCGGCGCCGGTCTCGGTAGCCAGGCGCTTGACCCCTTCTTTCTTGTTGTAGTAAGCCTGAGCCACAGCGGTGTTAGGCTTATGGCTTCCCGCCTGGCTTGTACCTTCATACTTGAAGAAAATCTTGGCTGGTGTATCCAGGGCTTTCTCCAGCCGATGTGCCCGATGCAATATTGTAGGGCGCCAGGTGCGGTAAATAGCCTGCACCTCCTCGGGGATTTCAATGTAACGCTCCGGGCTAAACTCCTGCATAATAAGAGCCATAGGAAAGATAGGGGCTAGGTCATCAGGGGTTACTGGTTGTTTTGTGCCCGGGTGCAACACTTGGGGCAGGGGCTCGGGCAAATCGGGCAGAATGTTATACCAACGAGTTGGCATATCTTTTTCGTCGAGGATAAACTTTGTCCTCTCCATGTGTCCTCCTTTTATTTAATTTGAAGTATTATACCAGATTCAAAGCCTCTCGCAGGCTTTTGGTAAAAGATTTGAGGGAAGCGAGGGTGGCATCCTGTTCCATTAGCTGAATGAGGCGGCTGCCGACAATAACGCCATCGGCTATCCTGGCTACGCGCTGGGCTTGCTCCGGGTTAGACACGCCAAAGCCGACGCAAAGAGGTTGCTGTGCCTTTTGCCTAACTCGGCCGACAAAGTCCTCTAGTCCCGGGGGCAGAGCCTGTCTGGCTCCGGTGACACCGGTGAGGGAAACGAGGTAGATAAACCCTCGGCACCTTTCCGCTACCAAGGAGACGCGTTCCTCGGTGCTGGTGGGGGCGAGGAGATATATCAGGTCGAGCTTGTGCTTGCTTGTGCTTGTTTGCAGTTCAATTCCCTCTTCTGGGGGTAAATCGGGGATTATTATACCATCAATTCCCGCCTTAGTTGAAGCCCGGCAAAAAACCTCCAGCCCAAAGCTGAGTATCGGGTTATAGTAGCTCATAAATACCAGGGGCACAGCTACCCTCTGGCGTAATTGGGAGGCTGCCTCTAGACAAATCTGGGGGGTGATACCCTGCTGGAGGGCCTGATAGCTCGCTTTCTGGATGGTGGCGCCATCAGCCAGGGGGTCGGAGAAGGGGATGCCGAGTTCAATGATGTCACAGCCATTATCAGCGAGGACGGATGCTGCCTCATAGGTTGTCTCCAGGCTGGGGTAGCCTACGGTGATGTAGGCGATGAGTGCCTTATATCCTGGTTTAAAGACAGATGTGATACGGCTCATAGGTTCATTCCCATCGCTTCGGCCACAATGTCTAAATCCTTATCGCCCCGGCCGGAAAGATTGATAGCTATAAGCTGGTCCTGGGGTAAATCGGCGGCTAGTTCGGCGGCATAGTAGATAGCATGGGCCGGCTCCAGCGCCGGGATTATCCCTTCGGTCTCGCAGAGGAGCCTGAAACCTTCCAGTGCTTGAGCATCGGTAACTCCTACATAGGTGGCGCGGCCTGTCTCTTTATAGTAGCTATGCTCAGGTCCTACCCCGGGGTAATCCAGCCCGGGGGCAATACTGTGGGTTGTTTGTATCTGGCCGCTCTTGTCCTGTAATAGGTGCGACTTGGTTCCATGTAACACACCACTCCTCCCAGCGACTAAGGAGGCGGCATGGAGAGCAGTCTCTAGGCCTCGCCCGGCGGCTTCAACGCCAATGAACTTGACGCTTTTTTCGTGGAAAAAGGGATGGAATAGACCTATGGCGTTGCTACCCCCGCCGACGCAGGCGACCAGGTAGTCGGGCAGGCGGTTATACATGGTCATCACCTGCTCTTTTGTTTCCTCTCCGATTATCGATTGAAAGTCACGGACAATCATGGGGTAGGGGTGGGGACCGACCACTGAGCCGAGAAGGTAATAGGTGTCCTGGATGTTGGTTACCCAATCCCGAATAGTTTCATTAATGGCATCCTTCAGGGTGCGACTGCCTGAGGATACCGGGCGCACCTCGGCACCCAGCAGTTTCATGCGGAAGACATTGGATGATTGGCGTTGGACGTCCTCCTCACCCATATATACGATGCACTGGAGACCTAGCATGGCGCATACCGTGGCGGCGGCTACCCCGTGCTGACCGGCCCCCGTCTCGGCAATGATTCGGGTCTTCCCCATACGCTTAGCCAGTAGCCCTTGACCCAGGGCATTATTAATCTTGTGAGCCCCGGTGTGAGCCAGGTCTTCGCGCTTCAGCAGGATGGTAGCCCCACCTATTTTTGCTGAAAGTTGCTGAGCTGGATACAGGGGGGTAGGGCGACCAATGTACTCCCGGCATAGTTTTTGGAATTGCTGCTGGAACTCCGGGTCAGCCTGAGCATCAAGGTAAGCCTGCTCCAGCTCGTCAAGGGCTGACATCAGTGTCTCGGGGACAAACTTGCCGCCGTACTGCCCGAAGTAACCGTGGGAGTCGGGTAACTGCCTATCTTTTACTGTCATCCGCCTTCCTTACCGCTTCAATGAAGGCCCTGATTTTGGCTATATCCTTGACCCCGTCCGCCTCCACCCCGGAGGAAACATCCACCCCCCACGGTGCCGCTGACTCAATTGCTTGAGCTACGTTATCCGGGGTAAGGCCACCGGCGAGAATCACCGGGAATTGTGCCGCTGCCTGCCGAGCCAGGCTCCAGTCGAAGGTTGTTCCTGTTCCACCATACCTGCCCTTGACTTGAGTGTCAAGAAGGTAGAGGTGCTTTTGAGCGGAGAGTATTCTTGCCCCGGCGGCTAAATCAGCCGCGATTTGTTCAGGGGATTGACCTTGCCTTATCCGAACCGCCTTGATTAGAGGCTTGGTGATGTGGCGACAGTACTCCCAGGACTCATCGCCGCTGAGCTGAACCCAGTCCAGATTGCAGTCATCGGCGATGGCATTTATCTCAGGGGCTGGCATATTGACGAAAACGCCGACCGTGCCGATAGCATGGCTGCGACTCTTGGCGGCGCTGATTATCTCGCTTGCCTGGGCAGGGGTCACCCGCCGCTGGCTGGGAGCAAAGACCAGTCCAATAAAGTCGCCCCCGGCTTCAATCGCCGCCAGGGCGTGAGCCTTCTCTTTAATTCCACAAATCTTGACCTTGGTCATATTATCAGTTCTCTCACTTTGGCCACGATATCACCGGCAGTAACCAGAGCCTCGCCCACCAGCACCGCATTAATTCCCCATCCCTTTAGCTTTTCCACGTCGCTGCGGCTGCTGATGCCGCTTTCACTGACCGCGATTCTTCCCTGGGGAATAAGGGGGAGTAACCGGCGGGTGGTGTTGATGTCAATGGCAAAGGTGGTGAGGTCTCGGTTGTTGATGCCGATGATTTTAGCTTGGCTGTTAACTGCCCTTTCTACCTCGTCTCGGTTGTGGGTTTCAACCAGACAGTTCAGGCCGAGATGGTGGCTCAGAGAAAGGAGCTCCTCCAGCTGTTTCTGGCTGAGGATAGCCGCTATCAGTAGCAGGGCATCGGCACCGTAAGCACGGGATTCATACACCTGATATGGGTCAAAGATGAAGTCCTTCCTCAGCAGGGGAAGATTGGTTTCCTCTCTGATTGCCGTCAGGTGGTTGATGCTGCCTTCGAAGTAGTTGGCTTCAGTTAGTACTGAGATAGCAGCAGCGCCTCCCTGGGCATATTTTTGGGCGATGTCAACCGGGTGGAAATCGGGACAGAGCACTCCTCGTGATGGGGAGGCTCGCTTCACCTCGGCAATCAACCGGGTATGGGCATCCTCAAGGGCGAGAGCAAAATCAAGGGGTGTCTCCCGCCGGGCAATGAGCTCCTTCAAGCGGGATAGTGGCATGCTCTCCTTCCTTTGTTCGACCTCTTCCCTTTTTTGGGCGATAATTTCGTTCAGCATCTCTTTCTGGGATAAGTCTAATCCAGGCTCTGACTGAGCTTGATTAGGGCGTCGAGTTTTTCCAGGGCTCGTCCGCTATCGATGGACTCTTGGGCAATACGGGCACCCTCTTTGAGGTCTGATGCCCGATTGGCGGCGACTATTGCTGCTGCCGCATTCATAACCGCTATATCCCGTCTTGGTCCTCGCTCTCCCTTCAGGACGGAGCGTAGTATCCGGGCATTATCTTCAGGCGTCCCGCCTTTAATCTCTTTAAGCTTTGCCTCCTTAAAGCCAAAATACTGGGGGGAAACCTCGTAGGGGGGCAACACCCCCTCCTCTGTGACCTCCCACACCAGCGACTTGTCGGCGATTGAGATTTCATCCATACCATCAATGCCGTGCACCACCAGGGCGTGTTTGGTGCCGAGGCGCTGGAGGACGGAGGCGATCTTCTCTCCCAGCTCTTTGGTGGCAACACCCATAACCTGAAACTGGGCATGGGCGGGGCTGACCAGAGGGCCGAGGATATTAAACACGGTGCGGATGCCAATGTCACGGCGGGGGCCGGCGGCATACTTCATCGCCGGGTGGAAGAGGGGGGCAAACATAAAGCCGATGCCTATCTTCTCCAGGCACTCGGCTACTGCTTCCGCCTCGAGCTCAATGTCGACCCCTAACGCTTCAAGGACATCGGCGCTGCCACAACGGCTGCTCATGGCCCGATTGCCGTGTTTAGCTACCTTCAGTCCTGCCCCGGCGGCAATAAAGGCGGCGGCGGTAGAGACATTAAAGCTGGAGGACTTATCACCCCCGGTGCCACAGGTATCAACCACCGGCGAGGTTACCTTTACCGGGATTGCCTTAGCCAGCATAACCCTGGCCAATCCCGCGATCTCATCCGCTGTCTCCCCCTTGATTCGTAACGCAGTAATAAAGGCGGCAATCTGGGCTGGGGTGGCCTTGCCGCCCATTATCTCCTCCATTACCCCTGAAGCCTGCTCAGAGGTAAGGGAGCGACCGGAGACTAACGATTCAATGGCTTCTTTAATCATTGGTTTCCTTCTGATTTAGAAAATTCTTGAGTAAGTCCTTACCCACCTCGGTCATGATGGACTCGGGGTGGAACTGAACCCCCTCTACGGGGAGTTGCTTATGGCGCAGTCCCATAATGGTGTCATCTTCTGTCCAGGCGCTGACCTCAAGGCAGTCGGGTAGGGTATCACGCACCACCGCTAGCGAGTGGTAGCGGATGGCGGGGAAGGGGTTGGGCAGTCCGGCGAGGAGCCCCTTGCCATCGTGGTGGATAAGTGATGACTTGCCGTGCTTGATTTCACTGGCGCGGTCTATCTTTGCTCCATAGCTATAGCCGATGCACTGGTGACCGAGGCAGACACCGAGGAGAGGAAGCCGCGGCCCAAAGTGTTGGATAGCATCATTGGAGATGCCAGTGTGCTCTGGAGTGCCCGGACCCGGAGAGATGACGATGCGTTGAGGAGAGAGCCTTTCAATCTCCTCAATGGTTATCTTGTCGTTTCTGAACACGATTATCTCCT
>DAOWAU010000094.1 GCA_030634425.1 Dehalococcoidia bacterium | reverse complement strand
ATTGAGGTCACCTGTCCTGCCCGAGATGATGCTCCTTTCACTGCCCTGGCCTTTAAGGTGGTAACTGACCTCTTTGTCGGCAGACTGCTCTATTTAAGGGTATATTCGGGTAAAGTGAAAGCGGGAGCTCAGATATTTAATGCTGCTCGAGGCAAAAGGGAGCGTATCGGGCGGCTATTATTAATGCAAGCCAATCATCGTGAAGAGATGGAGGAGGCTGATACCGGGGCTATTGTTGCTACCACCGGTCTCAAGGAGACCTTCACCGGTGATACCCTGTGTCATTCCAGTCATCCTGTATTACTGGAGTCTATTCGCTTCCCCGAGCCAGTGATTGCGGTTGCTATTGAACCCAAAACCAAGCTCGACCAGGATAGGATATGGGAAGCCCTGAACAAACTGGCTGGAGAGGACCCTACCTTTAAGGTGGATTACAATGAAGATACGGGACAGACTGTTATCTCAGGTATGGGTGAGCTTCACCTGCAAGTCTTAACAGGGAGGTTATTAAGCGAATTTAAGGTATTGGCAAATGTGGGTAAGCCCCAGGTTGCTTATAAAGAGACGATAACTAAGCCGGTGCAGGCCGAAGGCAGATTTGTTCGACAAACTGGCGGGCATGGTCAATATGGTCATGTCCGCCTTGACTTTGAGCCTAGGGAGAGTGGCAGCGGCTTTCAATTTGAAAGCCGGGTTAAAAATGGGGCGATACCGAAGCAATATATCCCCGCGGTGGAGGCTGGGATTAAGGAGGCTATGGAGACCGGGGTGGTATCCGGCTACCCTGTGGTTGATATTAAAGCCACCCTCTATGATGGTAGTTACCATGAGGTAGACTCTTCAGACATAGCCTTTAAGATGGCTGGTTCCATAGCTCTAAGGGATGCCGTGGCTAAAGCTGCCCCTATCCTTATGGAGCCTGTTATGAAACTGAGCGTGGTTACACCGAAAAAATTCCTCGGTGATGTAATAGGCGACCTCAGTTCAAGTAGAGGGCGTATTGAGGCTATAGAAGCGCAGGGTGAAATGAGTAGTATTCGTGCTTTTATCCCCCTGGCTGAGACCTTTGGCTATGCTACCAGCCTTAGGTCACTAACTCAGGGCAGAGCTACTCATTCTATAGAATTTTATCGCTATGAACAGCTACCACCTGTATCGGCAGATGAGATTAAAGCAGCAGGCAGAAGGTGATTTTTTATGCCTAAGCAGAAGATTCGTATTAAGCTGAAAGGTTATGACCACAGGGTTCTGGACCAATCTGCTCAGCAGATTGTAGCCGCTGTGGAGCGGACTGGGGCTGTGGTTTCTGGTCCAGTGCCTCTACCAACACATATCCAGAAGTTCAGCGTTATCCGCTCCCCTTTTATCGATAAGGATTCCCAGGAGCAGTTTGAAATTCGAATCCACACGCGCCTTATTGATATTGTAGAGACAACCTCTAAAACAATAGACGCTTTGAGCAGCTTAAGCCTGCCTTCAGGCGTCGATATAGATATTAAGTTGTAAAAGGTTAGGATGGCTGAGGATATGTTCCAAGCGATTATTGGCAGAAAGGTGGGCATGACCCAAATATGCCGGGACGATGGCAGAGCGGAGGCAGTAACTGCCATCGAAGCTGGACCGTGTACGGTAATACAGATTAAAACAGCAGATAAGGAGAAATATAATGCTGTTCAGCTTGGATTTGGTCAGGCAAAACGGATCAGTTCTCCCCAGCGGGGACACCTCAAGGAATTGGGTCAGTTTAAGCATCTCCGCGAGTTTAGAATAGATGATGTCAAAGACATTAAGGTAGGAGACAAGGTCGATGTTGGCCTGTTTAAGGCAGGTGACCTGGTTGATGTTACCGGTGTGTCAAAGGGTAAGGGCTTCGCTGGCGTAGTAAAGCGTCACCATTTTGCCGGCGGCCCCAAAACGCATGGACAGTCTGACCGACACCGTGCCCCAGGTTCTATAGGAGCTACCACTTCTCCTGGTAGAGTATTTAAGGGGATGCGTATGGCAGGACATATGGGTGATGAGCGGGTGACAGTGTGTAATTTGGAGGTATTTGAAGCTGACCCCGGCCGTAACCTATTGATGGTTAGGGGGGCGGTGCCTGGGGGTACCAATGGGTTATTACTAATACGGAAGTCAGGAGGGGTCCCCCAAAAATCGAAGATTTTCGAGGGCGAAGGTGAGAGGGTAGAGAAGTGAGAGTTCCGGTTTATAATCTTGCTGGGGAAGTGGTTAAACATATTAAGGTAAGCGACCATGTTTTTGCCGCGCCGTTTAATCAGGCGGTGGTGCACCAGACAATGGTAAGGCAGCAGGCAAATGCTCGCCAGGGCACAGCTAGTACTAAAACTCGTAGCGAGGTTTCTGGTTCTACGCGTAAGTTATATCGGCAGAAACACACTGGTTCTGCCCGGGCTGGCAGCCGCAGGTCGCCACTGCGTCGGGGAGGAGGTATCGCCTTTGGGCCTAAGCCGAGGAGCTACAGGCAGGCAATGCCTAAGAGGATGCGCCAGTTAGCTTTGAGGTGTGTGCTATCGGCTAAGGCAGGAGATAAGGAGCTGATGGTTTTGGAGCAGCTGAAACTTGATGAGCCTAAAACTAAGGAAATGGCGCAGATTTTGACAGCGCTGGGGGTGGATTCCTCAGCTCTTATCGTTACCAAGGAGGCGGAGGACAACGTAGTTAAATCAGCCCGCAATTTGCCAGAGATTAAGACCATACCAGCCGGTCTGCTTAATGTGGTTGACCTCCTTTCCTATAAAATGATTTTGATGACTGAAGCTGCCGTGCGCAAGGCAGAAGAGATATGGGGAGCGAAACTTTCTCGAGAGGGAAGCCATGCATCCGTCTGAAGTGTTACGCCATCCAGTAATAACTGAGAAAAATACCCAGCTTCAGACTCAGGGCAAATATGCCTTTGAGGTAGCTGAAAAGGCTAATAAGCCGCAGATTAAACAGGCCGTGGAAAAGGCGTTTAATGTTAAAGTGACTGCGGTTAATGTGATAAAAGTTCGTGGTAAGATGCGGGTGGTCGGCAGGCGACGGGTGTTAACCCAGTCCTGGAAAAAGGCGATAGTTACCCTCCAACCAGGAGATAAGATTGAACTCTTTGAAGGTGTTTAAATGGGATTAAAGGTATATCGTCCAACTTCTCCCGGCAGACGGGGTATGAGCGGCTCCAGCTTTGAGGAAATAACTAAAAGGAAGCCGGAGAAATCGCTGCTCTTGCCCCTTAAGAAGAGGGCTGGGCGTAACAACCAGGGGAGAATAACAGTTCGACATCGGGGTAAAGGTGCCAAGCGCAGACTCCGCATTATTGATTTCAAGCGTGATAAGATTGGTGTTCCCGGTAGAGTAGCTTCCATTGAATACGACCCCAACCGTTCGGCAAATATTGCTCTTATTTACTACGCTGATGGGGAAAAGCGTTACATTCTTGCTCCTTTGGGACTTAAGGTGGGAGATGCGATAAGGTCAGGCAGTGACGCTGATATAAAGCCTGGAAACAACTTGCCCTT
>DAOWAU010000127.1 GCA_030634425.1 Dehalococcoidia bacterium | reverse complement strand
TACCTGAAACAAATCATGTTATAATTGATATTTCATTGCCTTTGGATGATGCTGTCGGGCAGGTTTTGGGCAGGATGAGTAAGTAAAGGAGAAAAATGGATAAACCACGGTATGAGATTAAAGACCCGGCACTGGCTGGAGCCGGCAAGTCGCGGATAGAGTGGGCTTACCGGGAGATGCCAGTACTCAAGCTAATCAAGGAAAGGTTCACTGCCGAGAAGCCGCTAAAGGGGGTACGGATTTCAGCCTGCCTTCATGTAACTACCGAAACGGCAAATCTGGCGCTAACCCTCAAAGAGGGGGGAGCTGATGTCGTTCTGTGTGCTTCCAACCCGCTTAGCACTCAGGATGATGCTGCCTCTGCCCTGGTGGAATATGGCATCCCAACGAGTGCTATCAAGGGAGAAGATGAGGCAACATACTACAGGCACGTTAATACTGCTCTAGACCACGCCCCCCAGCTTACTGTGGATGACGGCGCCGACCTGGTTACCACCCTTCACACCAAGCGAAGCGACTTAATTAGTAATGTCCTCGGTGGCACTGAGGAAACGACCACCGGTGTCACCAGGCTACGCAGTCTGGAAAGGGTGGGGAGGCTGAAGTATCCCATAATTGCAGTAAATGATGCCCAGACCAAGTATCTCTTTGATAATCGCTACGGCACCGGACAGAGCACCATTGATGGTATTACCCGTGCCACCAATATTCTGTGGGCAGGGAAAAAGGTAGTGGTTTGTGGCTATGGCTGGTGTGGGCATGGTACCGCCTTAAGAGCCAAGGGGATGGGCTCCCAGGTGATTGTAACCGAGGTGGAACCAGTCCGAGCTCTGGAAGCAACTATGGACGGCTTTCAGGTCATGCCATTAATGGAAGCCGCTAAAGTGGGTGATGTCTTCGTCACCATTTCCGGAGATAAAAGTGTAATTGATAAAGCCCATCTCCAGGTGATGAAGGATGGAGCTATTTTGGCTAACAGCGGCCATTTTAATGTGGAGATTAACATCCCGGCTTTAGAGAGTCTGGCTCGTAGTAAGCGGCGCATACGACCCTTCGTAGATGAGTATACCCTAAATGACGGACGTCACTTATACTTGCTGGGTGAGGGAAGGTTGATTAACCTTGCCGCCGCTGAGGGGCACCCGGCCAGTGTTATGGATATGAGTTTTGCTAACCAGGCTTTATCTCTGGAGTATATTGTCAAAAATAAAGACAGGCTGGAGCTCAGAGTTTACCCCGTGCCTGAGGAAATTGATAAGCAGGTGGCTCGGTTAAAGCTTCAAGCTATGGGCATTGATATTGATAATTTAACTCCTGAGCAGGAGAAATATATGACCAGTTGGGAAGAGGGGACATAGAAAGGAGGGAAAAGCTTGACCAACAGTTTTGTTAGCTCACCAAAATACTTGCTTACCTCAGAGTCGGTTACCGAGGGGCATCCGGATAAGCTATGCGACCAGATATCAGATGGTATTCTGGATGCCATTCTGGCTAAAGACCCCTATGCCAGAGTAGCTTGTGAGACGGGGGTAACCAACGGCCTGGTGATGGTGCTGGGTGAGGTTACTACCAAGTGCTATGTTGAAATCCCGCGGGTGGTGCGCGATGTGGTGCGCAATGTAGGGTATATCCGTCCCGAATATGGCTTTGAATATCTATCCTGCGGGGTGATGGTTTCCATTAATGCCCAGTCCCCCGACATTGCCGGAGGGGTGGGCAAGTCATTGGAGACGAAGGCGGGTTCTAAAGAAGAGTTGGACAGGACCGGGGCTGGCGACCAGGGAATGATGGTCGGCTTTGCCTGCACCGAGACACCTGAGCTGATGCCCCTGCCTATTTCCCTGGCGCACAAGCTCTGCCGGCGTCTGGCTCAGGTCAGAAAGGATAAAATTCTGCCTTACCTCCGCCCCGATGGAAAATCACAGGTAACTGTAGAATATCGTAATGGCGTGCCACGGCGGATAGACAGTGTGGTCATTGGCGCCCAGCATAATCCTGAAGTCAGTCGTGATAAGATTGAGCAAGACATAATTAAGCAGGTAATCAAGGTGGTCATACCACCTTCACTGCTGGATGACAAGACCAAGTTTTATATTAACGCTACCGGTCGCTTTGTAATTGGCGGTCCGGTATCTGATACCGGTTTCACCGGTCGCAAGATTCTGGTTGACACTTATGGCGGTATTGCCCGACATGGCGGGGGGTGTTTCTCGGGCAAAGACCCGACCAAGGTTGACCGCTCCGCAGCTTATGCCGCCCGCTATATAGCCAAGAATATAGTGGCTGCCGGACTGGCTGAACGCCTGGAACTCCAGGTTTCGTATTCAATTGGCGTTGCCCATCCTCTTTCTGTCTCTATTGAGACCTTCGGCACCGCCAAGGTTGACCAGGAGGTCATACTTAAACTGATTAATAAACACTTTGACCTCAGACCTGAAGCCATTATCCGATACCTTGACCTCCGCCGTCCTATCTACCTTGCCACGGCTTGTTATGGACACTTTGGAAGAGACGACCTTGACCTCCCCTGGGAAAAGACCGACAAAGCCGAAATCCTGAGAAAAGAAGCATTAGGCAAGTAGTAAGGGGAGTATAAGAGGGGTTTCGCCCCTCTAAAAAATATTTCCTCTTCCCCTTATCAAGGGGAAGGGGATAAAGGGGATGGGGT
>DAOWAU010000006.1 GCA_030634425.1 Dehalococcoidia bacterium | reverse complement strand
TTATGAGCCCCGAGAGCAAACTCAGCAGGGCATATCAAATTACCTACGTTTTCGATAAAGAGCAGGTCAATATCCTGTAGAGGTATCTTGCCCAGAACGTTAGCAATCATATTAGCATCAAGGTGGCAACCTCCGTCGGTGTTTATCTGGATGACAGGCACACCCTCTTTAGCCACCGTCTCAGCATCCACGCTTGAGCTCACATCCCCTTCAATGACACCAACTTTGGCCTCGTCTTTCAGCGCCTTTATCGTTTGCAGAATAAGGCTCGTCTTACCAGCGCCCGGCGAGGACATCAGGTTCACCGCAAATACCTTATTGCCATCAAGCAGCTGCCGGTTTTTCTCCGCTACCTCCTCGTTGGCACCAAGAATATCCTTAACCACTTTTATTTCCATTATTCCACCTCAATACTTTCTACAAAGAGTTCTTTGCCAGCGGTAAGCTCTATATTACTACCTCCACAATGGGGACAAGCCCAGACGAATTCTTCAACCTCAAAGTTTTTGCCGCAATTCCGGCACTGCGCTGTTGTCGGCACCTTGGTGAAGGAAAGAGCAGCCCCCTCAGCAATGGTTCCTTTGCCAAGGAATTTAAAGTAGAACTGAACACAGTCTTCAACTATCCCGGTCATCCCCCCGATGACCAGGTTGATTTTTTTAACTTCCTTGGCTTCAGCCTCTTCCGCCTGTTCAAGGACAATATCGAGCATACTTTGAGTGATGGACAATTCGTGCATGTTAACAGATCCTAGGCAATAGGTCCCCTACCAGCATATCAATTATCCGGGAAGCGCCTAGAAAGGTTTTCATTGCCACCCGACCGGGGTGTTCTGCCCCCACCTCACCGATAATAACCGCGTCTTTTCCATAACGATTTCCTCGCATTGCCTGGAGAACCTTATCAGCATCCTCAGCCGAGACTATCGCCACCAGTTTGCCCTCGTTGGCTACATACAGAGGGTCAAAGCCTAACATCTCGCAAGCACCGAGAACCTCTTCCCGTACCGGGAGCTTCTCCTCTTCAATCCTTATACTTACCTTTGATTGCTTTGCCAGTTCATTCAGTGTGGTAGCCAACCCTCCCCTGGTAGGGTCCCGCAGGCAATGGATATTGGAGCTAGCAGCCAGCATCTCCGCTACCATCCCCGCCAAGGGGGCGCAATCGCTCTCAAGCTGGGTAGCAAAACTCAACCCCTCCCGCTGGCTGAGCACGGCAATACCGTGGTCGCCTATAGTCCCGCTTAAAATCACCTTATCTCCCGGCCTGGCGTTGTCCCCGGAGATATTGACCCCTTCCAGCACCATACCGAGCCCGGCAGTGTTGATAAAGAGCTTGTCAGCGTTACCTCGATTAACCACCTTAGTATCTCCGGTGACGATTTTCACCCCGGCTTCCTGGGCTGCCTTCCGGGTAGAATCTACGATTTTCTCCAGGTCACTTCGGGAAAGCCCCTCTTCAATGATAAAGGAGAGGCTTAAATAGAGGGGCTTAGCCCCGGACATGGCTAGGTCGTTCACCGTGCCGCAGACAGCAAGCTTCCCGATATCACCACCAGGGAAGAAGATGGGACTGACCACATAGCTATCAGTAGTGAAGGCTAACCGGCCACTCAGCTCAAAAACAGCCGAGTCATCCAATTTGGCTAACAGGGGATTGACCAAAGCCTTAACAAAGCTTTTCTCGACAAGCTCGTGGGCTAGCTTTCCTCCACTACCGTGGGCGAGCAGAATCTTATCCTCCAAGGCTACCTCCATATTGGTAATGAGCAGCACAACTGCCCTCTGAGGAGACCATGCACGGACCCACCGGATGTTGTGGGATGCAGACTTTGCCGAAGAGACGGCAATCCATAGGCGTTTTAACCCCACGCAGGATATCACCGCAGATACAGCCCTCGGGCTCATAGGTAGGCCCAGGCTCGATATCAAAGGCAAGCTCAGGGTCAAAGTGACGGTATTCTTTCCTCAGCTTTAACCCGCTATCAGGAACCTCCCCCATACCCCGCCACTGGGCGGGGCAAGGCTCAAATACCTGCCCCATAAGCTCCAGAGCCCGTTGGTTTCCTTCGGGGCGCACGCCACGCCGGTAAGCAATCTCGACCTTGGACTCCCCACTCTCCACCTGAGCCACCAGCATACTCACACACTGGAGGATATCTATAGGCTCAAAGCCAGAGATAACACAAGGGATATGATAATCTAGGGCAACGGCCTCCCAAGGATGGGAGCCGATAATAGCGCTTACATGCCCGGGACAGACAAGCCCGTTTAGTTTAACCTCGCCAGAATCAAGCAGTGCCCGAATCACCGGAGGGCAGAGCTTATGTAGAGATAGGACATAATAGTTTGATATCCCCTCAGCCTTGGCCTGGAGTATGGAAGCAGCTACTGTGGGGGCGGTGGTCTCAAATCCAATCCCGAGGAAAACTACAGACTTATCGGGGTTCTCTTTAGCTATGTCGAGGGCATCCACAGTGGAATATACCACACGCACATCGGCACCGCCAGCCTTAGCCTCCTGTAAGCTGGAGCGGCTCCCCGGCACCTTAAGCATATCGCCGAAGGTGGTGATGATTACCCCCGGAACTTGTGATAAGGCAATAGCCTTATCTAAATCAGCGTTGGCAGTAACACAGATAGGGCAACCTGGTCCAGAGACCATCTCCAGACTCTCAGGCAGGGTTTGACGGATGCCATACCTGAAAATGGTTACCGTGTGACCACCACAGAACTCCATCAAACGAGCTGGAGTCTTAGAGTGGTGATGGATCTGCGAGATTAACCCTTTGGCTAGCTCAGGGCGCCGAAACTCAGTAATAAACCTCAATTTTCTTCCTCAACAAACTGGGCTATTTCCCCTAAAAGCTTCAGGGTCTCCTCGGCTTGTTCTTGATCCAGGATGTTTATGGCATAGCCAGTGTGGACCAGGGCATAGTCCCCCACCTTAGCCTCCGGAGTGAGCCACAGGCTGATGCGACGGGTTATCCCGCCTATCTCAACCTCAGCCTCTTTATCCTCTATAAGCGTAATGCGTGCTGGAATAGCTAGACACATGATTTTTCCCTCAACTGAAATTGGCGACCATGGCTTGACCCAAGGAGACCCCGCCATCATTACAGGGCACCAAGCGGTGAGTAAGCACGGTGAAGCCTTCTTTATGTAAAGCAGATACGGCTAGCTTCAGGAGGAGCCGATTTTGGAAGACGCCCCCACTTAATGCCACCTCATTTATGCCACTTTCCCGGGCTATTGCTTTACACATCTCAACGACTATCTGAGCCATGGTGCGGTGAAACTTAACCGATATTACAGGCGCAGGAATCCGGTCTCTGATATCCTGAACTACCGTGGAAATCAATTCTCCCAACTTTACCACTTTTATCCCCTGCTCCTCAACAATGGAGAAGGGATACGCCCTCTCCTCGCCCGATTCG
Source organism: Dehalococcoidia bacterium (assembly GCA_030634425.1). The sequence continues at coordinate 14,430 of DAOWAU010000006.1, read as the reverse complement.
TCTGGAGCCAGCATCTCAAGCTCGATAGCTGCTTGAGCCTCATAATCTATTTCCCCCCTAACCCCGGCTAAGGCGGAAATGCCATCAAAAAGACGCCCCGCACTTGAAGTCAGTGGAGAGTTTATCCCCCGCTTTATCTGCTGTTTGACTATATCAACCTCGCCCGGATTGAGCTTGCTCAGGGGTAGCCCCTCCAGAGAGAGGTCTTCTCCCAGCAGGGTATAGAGATAGCTTAAAGCCATGCGATAGGGCTTCTTTATAGCGACGGCACCTCCCGGCAGAGGCACATATTCCAGACGCCCTACCCTTTGGAAGGAACGCCAGTCAGCGAGCAGGAATTCCCCTCCCCAGATGGTGCCATCAGCACCATATCCGGTGCCGTCAAAGGCTACCCCAATAACAGGACCTTTGACCCTATTCTCCACCAGGCAGCTCACGATATGGGCATGATGATGCTGAACCGGAACCATCTTCAACCCTAGCTCCTGACCAACTCTTAGAGCATATTTGGTGGAAAGGTACTCCGGGTGCATATCATAGGCTATGACCTCAGGTTCAACGCGAAATAGCCTCTTATAGAACCCGATGGTATTCTCAAAATGCTCCAGGGTCTCTTCATTCTCCATATCACCGATGTGCTGACTTATGAAGGCGTGGTCATCTTTAGTAAGACAGAAGGTATTCTTCTCCTCGGCACCACAGGCAAGGATTTGTTTTGATTCGATGGGGAGTAAAATGGGGTACGGGGCATAGCCTCGCGCTCGCCTTATCGCCCGAGGCTCATCCTCTACCAGATAAACACTATCATCATAGCGGGCGTAGATATCCCGGTTATGAAACAGGAAATAATCAGCAATCCCCCTCAGTCTTCGCAAAGCTTCGTCATTATCCTTGGCAATAGGTTCCTCGCTAAGGTTACCGCTGGTCATGACCAGAGGAAGACCCGCCTCCCTCAATAGGAGGTGATGCAAAGGGGTATAAGGGAGCATGACTCCGAGATACTTCAGCTTGGGGGCTACTGCTGGGAAGATATCAGATGAGCTATGCTTCCATCTCATGAGCACAATGGGACACTGTGGGGATTGAAGAAGCTTTCTCTCTTCATCGGATACCAAGCAGTGCTTGTCAACATCAGCCAAAGTGGCCGCCATAACCGCCAGGGGCTTAGTCGGACGCTTTTTTCTGGCTCTGAGCAGATGTACCGCCTCCTCGCTGGTAGCATCACAGGCAAGCTGAAATCCACCCAGACCCCTGAGCGCTAGGACCTTCCCCGCTTTCAGGAGAGCGCTCGCCTCCTTAATAACATCATGGCACTCAATAGAGCCACCATCGCTATCAACGAGCTCCAAACTAGGACCGCATTTAGGACAGGCATTGGGTTGAGCATGAAAGCGCCGGTCCAAAGGGTTATCGTACTCCTGCTGACACTCAGGACACATCTTGAACTCACGCATGGTGGTCAGGGGACGGTCGTAGGGGATGTCCTCAATGATAGTAAACCGAGGACCGCAATTGGTGCAGTTAGTAAAGGGGTAACGAAAGCGACGGTCAGCGGGGGAGAAGACCTCTTGTTTACAATCCTCACAGGTAGCGATATCCGGTGATACTAACTGGTATTTCCCCTTTTGAGACAGGCTTCGGTAAATCTTAAAATCGGTATAACCCTTCGCCGAATGGAAAGCGACTTCGACCTTCTCCAGGCGCGCCATGGGAGGTGCTTTGGCTTCAAGGTCACTCAAGAATTTCTCTAAGCTCTCCCCGTCTCCCTCTACCTCTATCTCTACATTCCCTGAAGTGTTGCGTACCCAGCCTTTCAGGTTATACTCTTGAGCCAGCCGGTAAACAAAGGGGCGGAATCCAACTCCCTGTACCACCCCACGCACACTTATCTTGGCTAATTTTTTTTCTCCTACCAGCACAATTTCCTGCCCCTCCCCAATCTATCACGTGGTGAACCTCCAACCACTCAGCTGGTAATCCCTAGGAGGATGATATTCCTTAAGCAGCTCCAGTTTATTCTGCTTCTTTAATTGCTCATATATCAGGCACCAAGCACAGTCCCTCTCGGGGTCAAGTTCACATTTGTTATCCTGCTGCCCACCACAAGCACCATTAAGTAATCCCTTAGTACATCGGATAACGGGACAGATGCCGCCGGTCACGGCTAGTATGCAGTCTCCACAGCCGCCACATCTTACCTCCAGAATGCTTTGCTCCCTATCTTCTGCTCCCATGAAATGAGTATTTTGCGCAGGAAAGACGGGAAGCTCGGAGAAAAGCTCAGCTAAAGTTTGCACCCCTATCCCACAGGCTAAAGAGAGCACTGCTTTCACCCCATTCAGTTGGGGCTTAAGCTCAGAAGTGACCAAATAATAGTCACACTGTTTTGCCGTTGTGATTGTCTTAAAGTTGAAGCTTTTATTTCTCGGCTTTCCAGCAAGCTCAAGCAACTGGCTCAAGGTCTCGGCCTCTTTTAAGCCCCTCGGTGGCTGAGTGCAGCCATCACAACCGACAACCAAGATATCAGTATAGAGGGAGATACGATCCATAATCTCATCTAGGGGTTTTTGCGTTGTTACTATCATACCTTGCCCCCCTTTAACCCAATAGTGTTTATCTTTTGACTAAACTGCTCTAATTCCTTATTGAACTCCTCAGGATATCTTGGAGATGTAGTGCAGAAATGAAGCCTGTCCTGAAGGCCTATTTGGCTCAGCCTTTCACCCAGGATTGCCACCGAATGCTGTGCCTTTCCGCTTGCCTTCTCCTGTTTGCAGTCCTCTTCAGAGCAAGCCGCTATCATTACGCCATCTACACCTTCCTGCAAAGCGTGCAAGACATGGAAGTTTTCAATCCTGGAAGCACAAGGTAAGTCTATAAAGCGAATATTAGGCAATATCTCCCCATTTAATGGGGGGAAAACAGCCCACTGACAGCGAAATACTAAAATCTTTGGCGACTTCATTTCTGATGATAACTTGGTAATCAACGTTGAAATGCGTTCCTTCTCCCAATTCTCTAAATCCAGGGCTATCGCTGGGCACATAGCCACACATAAGCCACAGCCCCGACAAGAATCCAGATCAAAATCGGCGGCTTCTGAACTTTCGAGCTTGGCAGCATCATAAGGACAATAAAAGACGCAGTTACCACAGCTAATGCATAAGTCTCTATCCACTTTCACCTTAAGGCTATGCCGTTTAAGGGTCATAACCTCTTGGCCATAGCCAAGCTGGTTCAATAGAATATCGAGGGCAAGGATCTTGCGCCCGGTGACTGGGCTTCCCCTATCATATCGGCAGTAATCTACATCACAGGCAAGGAGGTAAATCTTCTTTATTCCCATAAGTATAGCCTTCAGGTATATCTCCTCTGGAATGCGACCAACGCAGGGAACCAGTAGAGGAATGAATTTTGATATACCGAATAGCTCCTCCACCCCAGCCATGTCAGGGGCACTGCCCCGACACATAATAACCAGGGTATCGGAAGCATATTCCTGCTTCGCCTTCTCCAGGTACTTAATTAAGGAATCAAGGTCATAATAGATAGTGTCTATAACTCTAGCTGGGCAATTAGCGTAGCAGAGCCCACACACCTGGCATTTGGCTATATCCAGGGTTATCTTATTGGTTTCGGCATCCTTGGTAAGCGCCTCATAAGGGCAAAGGGTAGAACATATGGAGCAACTGCTACAAGAATCTATATCTTGTTTGACAGCTACTATCTCCGGAATGGCCTGCTCGCTCATTTCGCTTCTACCTTTCTATCCACTTATTTAAGGGGACCAAGCGAGGTGACTTTATCAACAAATTCATTCAATGAGGATAGAAATTTTGGTGCCTCTGAAGTAATCCACTCCGCCCTTAATCTATCGGGTTCTACACCGAGCTGCGGGAGCATATTTTTGAGCAACGCTATGTTCCGCATAGCCTTATAGTTACCAGTGACAAAATGGCAATCTCCAGGACGGTCACCAACTACCATCACGCCATCGGCGCCTTTAGCGAAGGCATCCAAGATAAAGGTTGGGTCTATCCTGCCGGTACAGTTGGTGTTGATCATTCTGGGGTTGAAATTGTCCTTCAGTTGTGAAGCAAGAAGGCGCTCTGCCCCGAGAGGGGCACAAAAGTTGCAGCGAAAGATAACAATATTAGGCTTAAAATCGTTCATAGCCTCTCCTCATCTATTATGTGTTTTGTAATGAACGGCACCCTTTTTTCTATCTCCTCGGTACAATTCTCGTCAAAGGTGACGTTATCCCTGACCTCCACAGCATACAGACTAATGTGACAGGGCATCTTATAGCCCAGCTTTCGTCCAAGCTCTAATGCTGTGGCAATATTTAGACCATGCGATGAAGGGAAATCAATAGAGGGCTTCAAGTCTTCCAGCCCAAGCTTATAGACCTCCCCCGGTTTCCCCTGCCCAGTCTTTATAGAGTCAATAATAATGAGCCTATCATAGCCTGCGGCAAGGTCGAGTAGAGCCATCCCCACTTCGCTCGTCTCCGCCACTTCTGATTGGGGGCTTTCCTCCTTGAGCCTCCGGGCAACTTTTATCCCTACTCCATCGTCGCTAAGAATCGGATTTCCAATCCCTAAGATAAGTGTGTTCATTTTCTTTATTGGAACTGCCCAGTTAATTGACTATACAGCAACCACTTCCTTAATTTCAGGTAGCTCAGCCCTGAGAGCGCGTTCAATCCCCATTCGCAGGGTCATAGTTGACATAGGGCAACTACTGCAAGCACCCGTGAGCTTTAGTTTAACCACCCCCTCACTGACATCTACCAGCTCAACGTCGCCCCCGTCTGCTTGTAAGGCTGGTCTTATCCGAGCTAGAACTGCTTCTACTTTCTCTTTCGTAGTCTCCCCCCTTCTTACCACTTATTTATAATGTGGCATAGGTATTCGCTATAGTTTCCGCCAGTGTATCCTTAATAGTCCGAGACTCAGAAGGACAAGCGCTAACACACACGCCACAGCGCTTGCATTTAAGCACATCTACCGTTGATTTTATCCCCTTCTCCGTTGTCTCCAGTTTATTGGCATCATAGGGACACACAGCGACACAAACTCCGCAGCCGCTACATAAGTCATCATCAACCTCAATATCTGGTATCTCAGGCTGAAGCTCCATAATGACGCACCCTTTACAGCTCTTACACGGCCCGCAGACAAGGCATCTCCTGGCTTCCTGGATAACTTCCTCCAGGGTATAGTCCTTCTCAAAGGGTTCGAAATTAAGCCTTTCCTTTACCGGAGCCCATTTGAGTGCTGGCTGAAGCTTATAATCTTGACTCTCCGGGATAGGAGCCTTCTCGTAATCCTTTTCTTGCCCTGCCTTCATGTCCTCACCCTTAAGATAGCGGTCAATGGACTCGGCGGCAGTAGCTCCGTCTCTCATCGCTTCCGAGGCAAAGCCCACCCTCTGTACATCACCGCCGATGAAGACTCCCTCCTTAAGATTGCTCATAAGGGTAACAGCATCGACGTCCAGTCTGCCCATCTCATTCAGCAGGCCCTGCTCCTGGAAGAAGGCTCGCTCCGGACCCTGCCCAATGGTGACCAGCAGCACATCTCCATCAACGTATATCACATCCCCCGGGTCACATTGAGGGTTAAATCTACCGTCTTCATCAAAGACCGATGTGCACCGTGGACACTTTATTTTCTTGAACCTTCCACCCTTACTAATTATCTCCGATACACCTCTGGAATAGATGATACTTATCCCTTCTTCAGTAGAACCTTCTATCTCCTCTACATCAGCAGGTATGCCGTCTTTAGAGGACTTATCAACACACTCTAAGCAGAGAAGTGTGACCTTTTTGGCCCCTAGCCTCCGGGCAGTCCTGGCGACGTCAAAGGCGACATTACCTCCCCCTACCACTATCACTTTTTTACCCTTATAGAGCTGCGGGGAAACTATCCCCTGGTTTGCCTCATAGAGAAGGTTTAGCCCCATCGCCACTCCCTCTACATCGGCTGCGGCAACGAGTTCCCGGCCGAAGGTAAGAGGTCGCGGGGCTGGAGTACCGGTAGCGATAAATACAGCTCGATAGCCCTCTTTCTTAAGGTCTTCCAGGCCTGTGCCCCCATCACCTATCTCGGCACCGGTCCTGACCTCTACATGGGCTATCCTGAGCAGGCTATTTATAGTAGAATCAACGAGTTCCTTGGGAAGACGATAGCGGGGGATATACCGCAGAGCCCCACCTAACTCCTGTTTTCTCTCAAAGATGGTAGCCTGATACCCTCTCCTACTCAATTCATAGGCGCACATTAAACCCCCGGGGCCACCCCCAATCACCGCCACCTTTTCCCCGGTAGGAGCAGGCAAAGCACGCGCTGTCTCAAGATACTTAATATACTCCTTAGCAACAGGCCGCATCACCATTCTCCGTCTTACCGCCCCGGTCTCATCCTTATAATTGCACTCGCCTTCACAGAGCCCACAGATATAGGCACATAGTAGCGGGAACAAGGGGCTCTTCTCATAAACCTCCTTGCCTATCTCAACCATTTCCTTCGCCGCTTCTTCAGAGTCCAGAGGGAGTAGGGCAATCCTAATATGATTGCGCTGAATATCTATTCCAAGAGGGCATTTTACCTGACAGGGTGATAAATATACTTTACCAGTGTCTTCGACGATTACTTCCTCAACCTGAGCCTTTTCTATTGCCATATGACTCTCCTCATCTATTTTTTAGATTTGACTTTACGGCTCCCCTTATCCCCTTCTCAGCCTCTTTACCAAATCTCCTTCGGCGCTATATACACTCACCTCGAGGGGCATTCCTCCGGGAAGCGAGTGGGTGGCACAAGCATGACAGGGGTCATAGGCTCTGAATGCCATCTCAATCATGTTGAGAATCCCGTCAGGAACCTCCCCCTTCTTTATCAGCGATTTGGCTGCCTTCTCAATTGACATGTTAATCGGAGCCGCATTATTCTGCGTGGCGACAATCAGATTGACTTTAGTGAGAATTCCGTTATCATCGGTTTGGTAGTGATGAATGAGGGTTCCCCTCGGCGCTTCCACCACCCCCATCCCCTCTTTCGGAGTCTGGGTAGGCAAGTTTAAAATATCAGGAGAGGTAATCTCCGGGTCTTTGGCAAGCTCCAGAACCCGTTCCGCAGCTTGGAGCGCCTCAACAAGCCGAGCCCAATGGAAAGCCAGAGTGCTGTGAACCGGCTTCCCGCCCAGTACCTCATACATCTTATCATAGGCTTCCTGGGCCAGCGGGGTTGCCATTCCATCGGAGACATTCAGTCGAGCTAAGGGGGCTACCCGGTAAACACCGCTATCTTTTCCATCGACAAATCCTTTCCAGCCTACCTTCTTAAGATAGCAGAACCTCACATAAGTCCAGGGCTCGACGTGCTCCTTAATGTGGCCAAGATAGTCCTGAACCTTAAACTTGGCAAACTGTTTACCATCGGGGTCAACCACTCTTATCAGCCCGTCGTAGAAGTTTACCTTGTTATTATTGTCCACCAGCCCCATGTAGTAAGTCCTGTGTTTATAGATATCCCCGGTGATGAGGTCAACATATTCCTTGTTTTTAAGCACCACATCATCAAAGAGGCCGAGGACGACCTTGCAGAACTCCACGCCATATTCCCCAGCCTCTACGATGGTCTTTCTTTCATCCTCGGTAATCGCTTTGGATACCCCACCGGGCAAGCCAGCGGTAGGCATAACCGGTTTTCCGCCGATTATCCTCAGCACATTCCGCATCCTCTTTCTCATCTCTATAACTTTGCCCGCGACCTCTAGCCCCACCTTACCAATAACTCCCAAGACATTCCTTTCGGCAGCAGGTGCTGTGGGACCGACAACAAAGTCAGGGCCACCAAGGAAGATAAAATGCAGTATGTGGTCTTCCGAATAGAAAGCGTTGTACATAAGCTCTCTTATCTTCTTCGCTGCCGAAGTGGGTTCAACCTTGAACAGGTCATCAAGGGCTTTGGTCGCTGCCATGTGATGAGCAGTAGGACATACTCCGCAGATCATGGTGGTTATTCTGGGCATCTCCTCGGCGGCTCTTCCCACAGAAAACTGCTCAAAGCCGCGAAGCTCAGGAATCTGAAGGATCGCCCGATCACAGTTCCCGGCATCATCGAGGAATATCTCTATCTTTCCGTGCCCTTCAAGCCTAGTTATTGGGTCTATAGTTATCTTTTTCATTCTAGTTTAATCCCTCCTATTTAACTTCCATTCTCTTCCGCCTCAGAAGAGAAGACGGGAGGCTGAATCTGTAGAATGTCCCTGCTGGGTCTGCGATTCCACCTATTAATTTACTGACCTCCTCGTCCGTCATCTTTTCTTCCCCTTCAATCCCTAATATAGAGGCAATCATTGACAGGCTCTTTGCCCCTTGGTCAACAACTTTGTCTACAGGGCCAAAACACCCTCGGCAGGGCTGGTTAGCCTTAATGCATGTTTCACCACACCCCGAACGGGTAGCAGGACCGAGGCAAATTACTCCTTCCTCCAAGAAGCACTTTTCAGGATCCATTTTGATTTGCCACGGTCTCTTTATTTCCTTCATTGATAATTTCTCCGGCTTCGACTCCTTCCTGGGGCATGTATCACACAAAGCCTTATCAGGAGCAAGCACCGCCCCCTTCTCCGGTAGTTTGCCCTCAAGAATAGCGGTTACCGCGTTAAGTACTAAATCAGGCGGGGGTGGACAACCAGGAAGGTAATAATCTACAGGGATGGCCTGGTCTAGAGTCATTACCGTATCGTAGAATTCTGGCAAGGTGAGTTCCTTGCCATCGACCACTGTCTTCTCTTGGGGGATAATTCCCTTTGGATTTTCCACGGTTGGAGCATCCTTATAAGCCCATTGGAAAATGGTCTCCCTGTTACAGAAGTTCCCCAACCCCGGTATTCCCCCTAAATGAGCACAGGCACCAAAGGCAACTACAAGCTGGGACTTCTTCCTCAGGAGCTTTACCATTTCCTCCTGCTCTGACAACCTTACCGCCCCGTTGATGAAGCTCACCGCTATCTCGCCATCCTTCATGGCCTCAACATCCTTCCTCTTAAAATCCAAGGCCACAGGCCAGAGGACAATATCCACAGCATCCGCCACCTTCAATAAATCCTCGTTAAGGTCAACCACCGTCTCCTCGCATCCACCACATGAAGCACACCAATAAAATGCGACCTTAGGTTTAGCCATATTTACCCCCTTTCTTTCTTAGGCTTTAGAGAAATCTGGAGTTCCATTACACAGCAAAGCCACGCTAGTCCTATCGCAGCTTACCTTCCTCTGAACCGAGCATGACAGTGACATACGTGGCATCTATTCCTATGTAAGATAAATAAGATAACAGGCTAAAATGGGCCTCACCTTTAGCACTTTAGCATAATAGCATACGATTCAACAGATTGCAACCCTCATCGCCCACACAAATTCTTGGCAGTTACTCCGATTTCTCCTCTTCCTTGCCCCAGTTTTGCATTATTTGCTTTATGTGTTGGGCGAGCTCGGGATTAGCTCGCAGGCGCTCAATAAAGATAGGGCAGCCTTCCACTATCGAGTTCTGGGCAGCAAGTGCCATGCTTGACAGAAGGTTCTGCATGCCGAGGTCAGCCGACTGGGAGACACCCATCCCTGGTGCTGATTGTTCTAACTGTCGGCGGATGTCCTCCGCGGTAAACCGCATCGGCACCACGCAAGATTTGTACCAAGGGCAGTTCTTACACTGAGCTATCCCATGAGCCTCATTTAAAATATCACTCATACCCACTCTCCTTGTGATGATTTATTTGCTACGGCGTAATCTTACCCAGCTCCTTTTCTATCTCTGCCTTGCTAGCGAAGGCGCCGATTTTCTTCTCCTGAATTATGCCATCTTCATCAATGAAGAAGGTAGTAGGGTAATATCGAATACTGTACTGTTGAGATACCACTCTCCTGGTGTCAAGCAACACAGGAAGGGAAAGGCCCTTACTTTGCACAAACTCCTCTACCTTGGATGGGCTCTCTCCCACATTAACAGCCAGCAGCATCAGCCCTTCTTCAGAGTACTCCTCATGTATTTCCTGCAAGAAGGGCATCTCATAAACGCAAGGCCCGCACCAACTCGCCCAGAAGTTGAGCACCACCGGGTTACCTCGGAGGTCACCAAGGGAAACGGGTTCCTGGTCAAGGGTAAGAAGCTGAAAGTCGGGCGCTAGGTCACCTACTTGAGTGCCCTGAGGAGGAGTTGGAGGGCTAGATGGAGCCAGCTCCTTTGGCGCTAGAATAGCAAAGACGGTGAAATGATATATCTGGGTAGTTACTGAATGAATGTTGGTATCAACCCTCTTATAAGGAAGCTTGTGCCACTCAGTACCACTATGATAGGCAATATACAGGTCATTCTCACTCACTCCATCAGGTAGTTCCTCTGGGTCATACCTCAGAGTGAGCCAAAGCCGTGGGGTGAAAGTAGCACCTTGCGGTCTTAAATCATAGGCCGTCCCAACAATATAAGCGCCTTCAGGAGGAATGGGCGAGTTGGGGTCAATGGTCACATCAATGATGCGGAGAGGCTCCCCATCCTGGTCCAGAAATACAGTACTTTCATCCACAGACAGACTAATCACGCCATCGGCAGATGATATCTCTACCTTTGACTTTAGCACCCCTTGGCTATCAACAAGGAATTGATGTTCCTCGCCAAGTAAGTCGACCGTCAACTGGTAAGTTGTCCCCTCCCCTCCATTTACCGGTTGAGCTGCTGGAGTAGAAGAGCAGCCAGCCATCACCAGCATTGAGGCTAGCAGTATCGCCAGCATTGCTTTCGGCATCTTATTCATAATTATGCTGCTGAATGTAATTTTATCACCAGATTGTGCTGAAAACCACCAGCCTATTAGTGAGAGTGAGTATACCCACAACTATGAGCAGAACACCACCTGAGATATAGATTGCCATGGAGTGACGGCGGATACGCTTTAGTATGGGGGTAATAGAATCAAAGGCAGCCCCTATTATCAGAAATGGAATCCCCAGTCCCAAAGAATAGGTAGCTAGCAGTAAGGCACCATGCCACGCTGTCTCGGAAGCCCAGGCGAGAGTTAGAATACCTCCAAGTATGGGACTCACACAAGGAATCCAGGCTAGAGAGAATACGCCGCCGGTCAGGAAGGAACGCACGTAACTGGTAGCTGTGCCCTTAAAAGGTGTCAGACGCTTTTCAAAATTCAGCCGCGGAATTTTCAGGCTGGCTAACATATACAGCCCCAAGGATATCAGGAAGATACCGGCTATTCTACGAATGAGGGTTTGATGGACATCAATGGCAAAACCGGCTAACCCAGCACCAGCCCCCATGACAGTGAAAGCTATGGTAAAGCCGATGACAAAGCTAAGAGAGTGGAGAAATACAGGGATACGTCTTCTTCTGCCTTCAGGCTCCAGTATTTCAGGTCCACACAGACTGCCAAAGTATACTGGCACTAGAGGCAACACACAAGGCGACAAGAAGGATAGCAGCCCAGCACCCAAAGCAACCCAAAGTGGTATATTTTCCATATAAGCGCTAGCCGAAGTGCTAGATTAGAGGAGGGCATCAATCTTGGACTGGAGAGCTTGCTCTAGTACAGCCCCGATAACTGTGTCCACCGCCTTTCCATCCTTGAAAAACATCAGGGTGGGTATGGACATAACCCCATACTTAGTGGGTGTTTGGGAATTATCATCGACATTCACCCGACAAAACTTGACCTTGCCGTTATACTTTTCCGCCAGTTTCTCAATGACAGGAGCAACCATTCGACAGGGGCTACACCAAGGTGCCCATAGGTCTACCAGCACCAGCAAGGTGGACTTTATAACCTCGTTGTCAAAATTTTGGTCGGAAACATCTACTACCATTATACTCATACCCCCAGAGCTTTTGAATTTTCCGACCTAATAATACCCTTTTTGACTCTCATGCGTCAAGCTGGTTGGTTTTGCACCACCGCAGTTGACCTCCTATGGAAAAAGAATTAGACTAATGACAGAGGTAATAAAATGCCACTATATGAGTATGTTTGTTCTAAGTGTGGTTTGAAGTTTGAACTACTGCGCTCCATAAGCCAGCGTGACAAGAAAGCTTCTTGTCCTCACTGCCATAATAGTGCTGAGCGAATACTCTCCCCCTTTGCCTCCTTCTCCAAGAGCGAGAGCGGAGTTAATACTCCCATCGCTGGTAGTTCCTGCTCCAGTTGCAGCACCGCCAGCTGTGACAGCTGTAATCTCTGATCGAGGTGGTTATGTCAGCCTCTATTGTTCCCACTAAAACCGGTATTGCCAATCTGCCCCTCCATTATGGCAAGGTGCCTCCCTGGCTTTTTGACCGTATGGTCAAACATCTTAATCTTGCATTTGACACAGCGGGCATTAGCAGATAAAATAGTATAACTGAGAAAGGCATTGCCTTTCAGTTAAAAGTAAAGGTCGTTTATTTGGAGGAAGGCAGGTCCGCAAGCCTCTGATAAAGGCTTTGCGGAATTTCTATTTAAAAAGGAGGCAAAGGATTGAAAGGGACTATAAAAAGGATCATCAGGGAAAGAGGATTCGGCTTCATCACGGCCGAAGATGGAAGTGAGGTCTTTTTCCACCGCTCTGCTCTGGGGGATGTAGATTTTGATACCTTGGAAGAGGGCAACAATGTGGAGTTTGACGTAGAGGCAGGGGATAGGGGACCCCGCGCAGTTAATCTAAAAGTGGTAACAGCATAAGCGAAGGAGTAAATACGGTAACAGTGACAGCATTAGCAGCGGAGAAGCTTAAGGAAAGTTTACCCTGACAAAGCTCGCCCCAGATAAGTGAGTTAAAGAACTGAATCAGGGGTCTAACGATAGAGAATACACTACTTTACGCTGCATCTATTATAATTCTCATATGAGGCATAGCCCATATTGTCCCAACTAAGTCTGTCGTCCATGGTTTTGGGGCAATATCAGAAGACAACAGACGCATCATCAAGATGGAGTGGGTTGCCGAAGGTCTGGCAATGTGTTTCATAGGGGTGCTCACTCTATCAATCACCAAATCGGTAGGATTTCCAAACCCGGTCTCCGTTATCGTATATCGGGCATCTGCCGGCATGCTTATTGCTATGGCAGTGCTGACTGGATTGACCGGAGCCAGGACATCAATCGTACCCATCAAGATATGTCCCTACATTAAGTCAACCGCCGCCGTATTGTTTCTCGTGGGAAGCGCACTATGACTGTGTCGGCGTTCTTCTTCTCACAGCCCACAGATACCCCCCAGCCACCCCACACAGAGTGCCTGCCACCCCGGCGACCATCATGCCGAAGAACATAACCGCGTCATACCAGAAACCCTCGGGGAAGAGCATTATCAGGTAGTCCCTGGTCGGGTCAAGCATCCAGAGCTCATTGGTGAAGGCAAAGAAGTGAAATTGAGTAAATAGCTGCCCGAAATCCAGGACTGTCGCCCCTAACCCCATAGCGATTATCATACCCAAGGCAATGCTGCTCCCGATAACTACACCCCGCGCCAACCCACGCCGGTCTCTCCTCCGGAAGAGGCAAAACCAGGCATAAGCCCCGACATAAATCGCCGTCCCCAGCAAAAGGCGATAGTCCAGCCGAACCAGCTCCTTAACATCCTTAAGGTGAGTCACCTCCCCCTGATTAAACAGCTCAAAGGGCTGGCCATCCTTGCCCACAGTCAGGCTAATATACTCCTCATCCGAGTTAAAATAGCTGATTAGTCCTGTGGCTGCCTTCTCCAGCTCGGCTTCAGATAAGCCGGTAGTCTGGCTGACGTTGTATTTCTGGAAGCCACTTTTATAGAGCCAGAGGCTGTTAAACTCAAAGGCAATAGCGGCTGAGACCAGCAGGGCAGGCAAACAGCAGACAAATACCACCCTGGCTACAGTACCAAGAGTCTTCAATGTTATCTTCACTCCCTAATACCTAAATTTTACATGGTTAAAGCCGAAAAGAATACCCCTAAAAACCAGCCCTGTGCTATAATTAAGCCAGCGCTGGGATAAAAGTTAGTATGTTCACTCATCTCCATGTTCACACCGAGTATAGCCTGCTCGACGGCATGTGCCGTATCCCCCAGCTTATTAAGCGAGCCAAAGAGCTGGGGATGGATAGTCTGGCAATAACTGACCACGGTGCTCTCTATGGTGCCATCGAATTTTACCTGGCAGCCATAGAGGCAGGGATAAAACCCATTATCGGCTGTGAAGTTTATCTAGCCCCAAACAGCCGCTTCGGTCGCGATGCCAGTGACAAAAACCACCGCCACCTTATTCTATTAGCCGAGAACCGGAAGGGATACCAGAATTTAATCCAGCTCGTTACCAAAGCGCACCTTGAGGGCTTCTACTACAGGCCCAAAGTAGATAAAGAACTCCTTGAGCAACATCACCAAGGGCTTATTGCCCTCTC
>DAOWAU010000087.1 GCA_030634425.1 Dehalococcoidia bacterium | reverse complement strand
CGCGTGGGAATAGGGATATATTCATCTATAGTATTTACCAGCTTCCAGATGCCTCCACACCACTGACACTCCGTCTTACCGCAGCCACACTCCAGAGCTTTAAGAGCACTCATTCTTATTATAGGTACCTTATCTCCAGGGAAACCATACTTATTAAGCAACTCCCTCATCTCCATCTCCACCAGCTCTAAAAGCTCCTCATCCTCCATCATATCTATCTTATTGAGGGCAACTACAATTGCAGGAACCTCCACCTGACGAGCTAGCAGGAGATGCTCTCTGGTCTGAGGCATAGGGCCATCGGGAGCACTTACCACCAATATCGCTCCATCCATCTGAGCAGCCCCGGTTATCATATTCTTAATGTAGTCAGCATGGCCAGGGCAATCAATGTGAGCATAATGCCGTTTCTCAGTCTCATATTCAATATGAGCGATAGCAATAGTTAATCCCCGTGCCTTTTCCTCAGGCGCGTTATCAATGCTGTAAAACTCACGGAATTCTGTTGGTCCCTCCTTAGACAGTACCTGGGTGATCGCCGAAGTTAATGTTGTTTTGCCATGGTCAACGTGACCAATGGTGCCCACATTGCAGTGTGGTTTGGTGCGCTCGAATTTCTTTTTTGCCATTTTAACCCCCCTTATTTAACAGCCCACAAGCAGATTCGAACTGCTGACCCCGTTCTTACCAAGAACGTGCTCTTCCTACTGAGCTATGTGGGCACTTGTTCCTATTATATAGAATTCTACAAGTCGGTGTCCAGTGGTAGCTCCACAATACTGGAGGGGGCAGGATTCGAACCTGCGTAGCCATTTCAGGCGGCAGATTTACAGTCTGCTCCGATTAACCACTCCGGCACCCCTCCCCCCATAGCCACCAAAATTAAACAATTCAGCCCGAGAGGGGATTCGAACCCACTAACCTACCGATTACAAGTCGGTTGCGCTGCCATTGCGCTACTCGGGCACCGCCTCTCGAGGCCTTTCCCCCATAAGCTGGTTAGCTTGAATATTATAAAAATGAGCTATAAAAGTCAAGATTGGAAGAATAAATGGCACAATAGGAGGAATCTTAGACTATGGTAACAAAGCACAGAATGGCTGTCAATAAAGACTTGATGCTTTACCCCCTGAGAGCTATAAATACAAATAGCTGATAGAGGAAGGCAAGCAGCTTGCCTGTGGCTGCGTCCTTATGGAGAAGAACTACTGCCCGGTCTGCGGTACTCTAGTATGAGAAAGAAAAGCTGAACCCTTATGTGCCAAGTGCCCTTTGCGAGAGCGACCCTATGTCCCCGGATGGAGGGAGAGGAAGGGAGGGGTGGGGTCATCTTCTTCGACGATAGCTCCAAACACTGTAAACAACCGCCTGGCCCTCTATCTCTCTCTGTCTTCTTAATGGTTCAAGTAAATAGACACATTCTCACCAGATCATAGCTTTCGATGCAGCCTTTAACCAATAAGTTAGTAGCACTATCAGCGGGGGGGGCGATTTTTAAAGGGGCGGGGGCGAGTTTCTGATATATCCTAGCTTTTAATGTGAATCCAGCTAGGGAAGTTTTATAATAAAGGCGAATTAGTGCCTAATTAACCGCTAATTAGTGGGGGGATAAATCCGAACCTACGACCTTCGGGTTATGAGGACTGATCTTGAGAAAAGGAGTAGAACATGGATGCTAATGATTGGCTCCTATTGCTCACCTCCTCACCAATTGCCTAAACAAGACTACTAAGCCGGCGATAACACCCACTGCTATGCCAATGCCAGACCACTCCCCAACCCTGGGTGTTGCCACGGTTATCCTCAGGTCCAGAGTGTCAGAGCCGCGTTCACCCTTAGCCTTCAGGACAGCAAGATAGTCACCACCTATTGCTTTTTTCAGTGGCTTTATTACTACATCCACCTCTCGCTTAAGGTCGGGTTCCAAAGTGTCTACTTTCTCGGGGTTGAAGGTTATGCTCCAGCCTTCGGGCTTATCTGATGAGAAGGTGATATCTTCAATGGTCGCCGTGCCCGTGTTTTCCAACAGGATTGAGATATGATTATCCTCTCCAGCCTTCACTTGGGCATTAGGCCACCCCGTTCCTGTAAACATACTGAACTCATAGCTGTGATTCACCATCGCCGTCAGGTCGATACCGCCCTTAACCTCAAGCTCAGCCGACTCCATTTCAAGGGCTATCACATACTCGCCTGGCTCTGGTCTTTCAC
The DNA here is from genome assembly GCA_030634425.1 of Dehalococcoidia bacterium. The sequence continues at coordinate 1,475 of DAOWAU010000087.1, read as the reverse complement.
CTGGTAGCGGGACAGCTCTAACCTCGATCTCCTCATCGAGGACACGTTCCTCCCCGAAATCAATAGATCCTATCTGCTGCTCTGGGTAGGAGCCCCAAACTCCCGCTTCCCATCCAGGTGGGGTTATAATATTAAAGTCGTACTTCCCAGCATACTCGTCGGCCGCAAGCGTGATAAAAACGTCGAACTCGAAAGCATGTCCAGACATGCCCTCCACAACGGGGAATCTGCAAGTAAGCTCAAGAGGTGGCTCTTCTGACAGAGCCTCCCCCTGGCTCGGTGGCAACAAGATAGGGCTGCTACTGCTTTCCTCAGCTGCCAATATGATTGGGCTTCCCAGTAAACTGACGAACACTGCGAAGAACAGGGCAAAACAAGCGAGACAGCGAGCTGCTCCAGACCTATTCATAAATTATCCCCATCCTTGTTCTTAACCCCCTTACCGCTTTTATCATTATTCAAATTCAGCTTGACAAAGCGGCTTTTGGTCTGGTCTCCTACTTCCACTGCCGGTTGCTTAGCCAGACCACTCACCTCATGCTCAATCGACTGAATAATACTCCCAAGCCGGCGATAACACCCACTGCTATGCCAATGCCAGACCACTCCCCAACCCTGGGTGTTGACACGGTTATCCTCAGGTCCAGAGTGTCAGAGCCGCGTTCACCTTTAGCCTTCAGGGCAGCAAGATAGTCACCACCTATTGCTTTTTTCGGTGGCTTTATTACTACATCCACCTCCCGCTTAAGGTCAGGTTCTAAAGTGTCTACTTTCTCGGGGTTGAAGGTTATGCCCCAGCCTTTGGGCTTATCTGATGAGAAGGTGATATCTTTAATAGCCGCCGTGCCTGTGTTTTCCAGCAGAATGGATACGTGTTTCTCCACACCACCTTTTACCTCGGTATTGAGCTTCTCTGTGGCTGTATACATACTCAACTCATACCTGTCAGTCACCACTGCCGTCAGGTCGATACTGGCTTTAAGACCCCCTGACTCCATTTCAAGGGTTATCACATACTCGCCTGGTTCTAGCCTTTCACCTGGTAGCGAGCTAGCCTTGACTGTAACCGTATCACTATAGCCGCGTCTCCCCCAGAAATCCATAGATGCCACCTGTTGCTTCCGGTGAATCTGCCAGACTGATGCCTCCCATCCAGGAGGGGTTATAACGTTAAAGTCCCACCTGCCAGCAAACTCCTTGGCCATAGGCACGATAAAAACGCTGAACTCAAAAGTGTCGCCAGATAAACCCTCTATAGTAGGAAATTGGCAAGTAAGCTCAATAGGTGGCTCTTCTGACTGAGGTTCCCCCTGGCTCGGTGGCGGAGCAGAGCTATTATCACCTTCCTCAGCCGCGAGTACTGCTGAGCTTCCCAGTAAACCGACGAGCACTGCGAAGAGCAGGGCAAAACAAGCGAGGAAATGAGCTGCCCTAGACCTATTCATAAATTATCTCTCCTCGTTCTTAACCCCCTT
>DAOWAU010000034.1 GCA_030634425.1 Dehalococcoidia bacterium | reverse complement strand
GCTCTGATGAAACCCCCTCTGAGGCGGGAACAAAACGGTCTATATTAGCATAGGTGACAAAGAAGGAGTAGACATTCCACAGCGTCATCAAAAAGCGACGGCTTATCTCAGCGATTGATTTTTCATCGAAACGGCGCACATTACCCGGCGGCGAGGCAGTAAGACAATACCAGCGTAAAGCATCGGCACCATACTTATCTATCACCGCCTGGGGCTCAACCACATTCCCCCTAGCCTTGCTCATTTTCTCTCCCTTGGCATCAAGGATGTGCCCCAGACAGATAACATTCCCGAAACACGGACGGTCAAACAATAAGGTGGATATAGCATGCAGACTGTAAAACCAGCCCCGAGTTTGGTCAATTGCCTCACAAATGTAATCAGCCTGCTTTAACTCTTTGTCAAATAACTCTTTGTGCTCAAAGGGATAATGCCACTGAGCTATGGGCATGGCTCCGGAATCAAACCAGCAATCAATTACCTCCGACACCCGCTTCATCGTGCCTCTAGCCTTACATTTCTGGCAGGTAAAGAAAATCTCATCAACAAAGGGGCGATGCAAATCCAGGGGCTCTTTCAATCCTGAGAGCTTTGGCTTATTCTTTAATTCATCCACACCGCCAACACACTCGCAATAACCACAGGACTCGCAACGCCAGATAGGCAACGGCGTGCCCCAGTAACGTTCACGAGAGAATGCCCAATCAACATTATTGTTTAGCCAATCGCCAAAGCGACCATACTTGATATGCTCCGGGTACCAGTTTATTTCATCGTTACCGGCGATAAGTTTTTCCTTTACTGCCGTCGTCCTGATGTACCAGGTCTGCTTGGCGTAATAGAGGAGAGGCGCCTCACAGCGCCAACAGAAGGGATAGGTATGATGGATCTTCTCACTGCGGAAGAGCAGCCCCCTTGACTTAAGGTCGTCTAAGATAAGAGGGTCGGCGTCCTTGACGAACTTACCCGCGCTTGGAATTTTCACCACGCTAGATATCGGTATAACAGACCCAGAAAGAACTTCCTCTCTATACTTAGGTGTAAAACCACTAGGAGCACGCTTCACTGTACCTTCCAAGTCCACACTATGTACAAGCGGTAACCCTTCCTTCTGACCTACTTCAAAGTCTATCTCACCATAAGCGGGGGCAATATGGACAATGCCGGTGCCATCATCCATAGATACGAAATCGCCTTCAATAACGCGATAAGCGGGCTTATCTTCCTTGGTGTAACCAATGGGAATCTCATATAGGGGTTCGTAGTGCAGTCCGACTAAATCGTTCCCTTTCACCTTAGCGGCTACAGGAGCATCGCCCAGCCCTGCTTGTTCCAGTCGAGCCGAAGCCAAAATTAGATACTCATTATCAACTTCCACCACGGCATATTCAGCATCGGGAGCTACGGCTAGCGCAGTGTTGCTCAGCAGAGTCCATGGGGTAGTAGTCCAGGCTAGGAAATAAGCCGGTTTACCCAGATTCAGCCTTCGTTGTGATTCCTCCGCCAGCTTAAACTTTATATAAACCGAAGGGTCTTCAACGTTATCCTGATAGCCGAGGGCAACCTCATGGGAACTCAGGGAGGTGCCACAGCGGGGACAGTGGGGCGTTACCCTGTAGCCCTGATATATTAAGCCCTTGTCCCACATCTGCTTGATTGCCCACCACACGGTCTCAACATATCTATTGTCCATGGTGACATAGGGGTGTTCCAGGTCAACCCAGAAGCCGATACGCTCGGTCATCGCCTCCCACTCTTTGAGGTAACCACGGACACTCTCCCGGCAGCGGGCATTAAACCTGTCAATGCCGAAGTCTTCAATCTCCTTTTTACTGGAAAGACCCAGCTCCCTCTCCACCTCCAACTCCACCGGCAATCCATGTGTGTCCCAGCCAGCAATACGCGGGGCATAATAGCCTTTCATCACTCTGTAGCGGGGGATAACGTCCTTAAAGACACGGGCCAGCACGTGATGAATGCCTGGGCTACCATTAGCTGTAGGCGGCCCCTCATAGAAGACAAACCGGGAACCGCCCTGGCGAGCGTTTACACTCCGCTCAAAGACATTATGTTTTCTCCACAGGCCGAGTATGCCTTCCTCAACCTGGGGGAAATTCACCTTACTACCTACTGGACGGAACATCTCAAAAACAACTCAATTCAGAGTGTTATTATCACTTCAGTCGGATAACTACCCTACGAGACTCGCCCTCACCTATGCTCTCGGTGGTAACATCAGGGTGGTCAACCAAAGCGAGATGGATAATACGCCTCTCGTAAGCCATCATCGGCTCCAAGGTAAATGGCGTCCCTCTCGTCTTCACCTGCTCCGCCAGGCGCCACGCTAAAGCTTGCAGCCTTTCATAGCGGCGCTGCTTGTACCCCTCAACATCGACAGTTATAGGCAACCAAGCCTGCGTCTGATTACCGACAATGAGCCTGACGATATACTGGAGAGAAGCGAGGGTCTGCCCCCGCCGCCCAATTAAGATGCCGAGGTCATCACCCTCAATCTCAAGGGTAATAGGAGCAGCCTCCCCCTCCTCAGCCTCCGGTCCAGTCTCAGCCACAACTGAAGCAGCCACCTCCATCCCGGCCAGCAGCTCCTCCAAGACACCCTTGGCTACCTCAGTTATATCGTTATCTTTCTTGGCTGCGGACATCGCTCTGAACTCAGTCTCCTCGGCACCCAAACCAAGATGCCACCCCTATCTTCTCTTATGGCGACCTTTACCTTTTCGCCGATGCTTAACTCTACTAATGTCTGTGGAATAGCCTACTTTACGGACTGTGGGCTCCTCTTCGGTAGAACCTGAGTCAACAATATCAGCCCCCATAGCCGTAATCTGGGTAGGCGATTGCTCTACCTGAGCAATGCGCTGTTTCAAAGTTCCACCCCCACTAGCTGTTACCCCAGCTGCTACCCCAGCTCTTGACTTAACCAGGCCACCCCATCCCCCAAAAATAAAGTATTGCATGACAATGCTAATAACATTTGATATTGCCCAATAGAGAGCCAGGCCACTGGGGAAGCTCATGGCCAAAAAGCCAAACATGAGCGGCATCATCCACAGCATCAGCTCAGCCTGAGAACGTTGCTGGGGGTCGGCAGTGCTTGGCGTTACCATCTTCTGTTGTATCCACATGGTAGCTCCAACTATGATGGCTACCGGGATATCAGGTCTAGCCAAGTCAAACCAGAGAAAATGGCTCTCCAAAGGCAATGTAGAATATACCATTGGCCAAGCCCAGAGATATCGAGACAAAGCTAATAAATCCTCGGGAGTTATCGGTAGAACCTTTATAATTGACTGGTAAAGGGCTATCCAGATAGGCATCTGGATTAGCATAGGTACCATGCAACCAGCCGGGCTTATCCCGTACTCCTTATACAACCTCATCTGCTCTTGAGCCAGCTTCTGCTTATCCTTGGCATACTTCTTCTGAAGCTCGGCAATCTTTGGCTGGAGCTCTTGCATGGCTCTAGTAGCATGCAGCTGCTTCGCGGTAAGGGGATACATAGCGGCTCGAATAATAACAGTCAAAACAATAACAGATAGCCCGAAACTGCCTCCTAAATAGGAGGACAGCGCGATGAGCGAGTTTATCATCAACGCTACAGGACCCGAGCTCCACAGTTCGCCAAAACCCAATGTAATCTACCTCACTCCACACTTAAAGAAACAGGGCTCCACACTTCTATCCTCGTGTCCGCCTCCATCGCATAAAGGGTATCCCGCTTTGATGTCTGAGCATGGATATAAACGACCCCGTCGCTGGCACCGAGGGGAGCATATATCTCCTGCCCATCATCTCCCACACTAAATAACAGATTAGCCTGACTGCTACCGGTGTCCAGGGAGTATACCCCACCCTCCTGGGAAGCAATAATAACCTTGTCATCAACTACTACCGGCCACGAGCTAATCGGGCTTCCCAGATCAACAGCCTCCCTGACCTCGCGACCGCTTTCGGCATCCAGGATATAAACCTTGCCATTAAGACACGGGGCATAGATAACATTATTATAAACTACAGGTTTAGCCCAGAACCAACTATTGACTTCAACTTCGGAACGCCACCTCAGGCTGCCATCAGCGGCATCTACAGCATAAAAATGCCCATCAAAAGCACCAATATAAACGGTGTTATCATAGACCAGGGGTGTAGAAATAACAGACCCCCCAGCTTCAAACTGCCACCTCTCACTACCATCGGCGGTATTCAGGGCGTAAAGCCTGTTATCCAAGGAAGTAACATATATTGTTTCACCATCAATAGTTGGGGTAGACCAAATCTTATCCCCGGTCTGAAACGGCTCTCGCACCCGATCGCCAGTAGCAGCTTCCAGGGTGTAAAGCTTCTCATCAGAGCAGCCAAAGTAGACCTTGCCCTGGGATACCACCACCCCCCCAATTATAGGCTCCAGATTGCCCTCACGGGGATATACCCATCTCACCGCGCCTGAGCTAGCAGTAACGGCATAGACTTTACCATTATAGCCGCCGAGATAAACCAGCTCCCCCTCTACCGCCGGAGTGCCATAAATGGCTACCTTTGATTTTGATTCGGAGGTCCCCAGAACGCTATCAGGCCATAGTCGACTACCGTCTGAGGTATTCAGGGCAACAAGCCTACCCTCAATAGAAGCGACAAACAGGGTGTCATCAACTATTGTTGCTCCCGACCAGCCTCTAGGCTGCTGCCTGCCATAGCACCCTGAGACAGCTACCCCGATTACGATAAGGATAGCCAGCAGAAGCGATATCTTGCCCAACAACCCTTTATTATGCTTCATCCACACCTACTCCCCCTAAAATGCCATTTATCAGGTACCGGGTCATAGCCGCCCGGATGGCGAGGCTGGCAACGAGCTAGCCGCTTTATTCCCAACCACACCCCCTTAAAAAAACCAAACCTTTCCACAGCCTCGTAAGTATATTGGGAGCAGGTTGGGAAATAACGACAGGATGACGGCCTAACTTGTGAGATGGTTAACTGATAAATCTTGATTAATTTTAAAGCTAACTTCTTCATACTATCTGGCTGATTAGACCCAGCCCTCCACTAGCCCCAGCTCTAAACCCTCCAAGATTGTTTCCCAAGGCTTTCAATAAACCCGCTTGCGATAACAACTTCACAACCGATTGTTTAAGCTCGGCATAACTGGCAGTCGCCGCCACAGGGCGAACAATAAATATAATATCCCACCCCGACTCAAGTGGTGTTAGCCGTAAGATTTCACGGAGCAAACGCTTTACCCTATTCCTGGTCACCGACTCGCCTACCTGCCGAGTAACCGAGAAGCCATACCTGGATAAAGCGAGACCGTTAGGCAAAGCCTTCATCACCACTAAACCGCTCACCCACGATCTACCTTCGCGATAAACCAGTGTATATTGTCTTCGCTTTGTAAGATGCTGTTCCCCTCGCATAACTCCTAACCAATTTACCAGTAAAGACTCCATTTAATCAAGGGAAAAGGAAAGAGGGATTAATAAATACTCGGGTAAAGGAACTGCTTATTACCTCATACCACAACTAATCTTTTACGACCCTTGAGTCGCCTCGCCTTTAAAACAGCTCGGCCGCCCCGGGTACTCATCCGCGCCCGGAAGCCATGCTCGCGCTTCCTTGGAATCTTCTTTGGTTGATAAGTCCTCTTAGGCACTTTTAATTCCGCAACAGGTTGAAATAATTACAACCCTTTGACACGCTACTCGCGTATGCCAACGCCCCCCGTCTTATGGATATGAGCCGGCACATATGGCAATAAGGCTAAGTGCCGCGCTCTCTTTATAGTCATCGCCAAAACCCGTTGATGCTTAGCACAAACGCCAGTTTTACGACGCGGCTCCATCTTCCCTCTATCTGATACATAGCGGCGTAATTTCGCCGGGTCTTTATAATCTAGGGCTTCAGCCTTACGCTTATCAACACAGAAGGGACAAACTTTACGCCTTCTACCATAGGCTGCCCCCTGTCTAGGCCTGCTATTAAATTGATTCGCTTGTTGTCGAGGAATAATCACTCTCCTTATAACTTCCCTACTAGATGTTACTCTTCAGCTACAAATGGAACGTCTTCCGTCTCCAGTTCAGCCCCTTCAGCCGCTTCAGCCCCTTCAGCAGCTTCAGCAGCTTCAGCCTTCTCCTCAGGAAGGGGGGCTACCGCCTGCTTATCAAGGAATGTTACCTTGTTAGCTATTATCTCATTTAGAAAATGCTTTTGCCCATCCTGCCCATCCCAACTGCGTGTACGCAATCTACCCTCAGCATAGACAAGACGACCCTTGGTCAGGAACTGGTTACATTGCTCAGCCAGCCTGTTCCAAGTGACCACAGTAAACCACTGCGTCTCCTCTTTGCGCTCACCCTGAGCAGTAGTATACCTCCAGTTAGTAGCAACACGAAATGAAGTGACCGGATTGCCATTTGGAGTAAAACGCATTTCCGGTTCGCTCCCAAGATTACCGATAATTATTATTTTATTTACACTTGCCATTGTCTCAAAACTCCCTCTCAACCTCTCAGGGAAATGTCTATTTCCCCGATTAACTACTCAACTTTTATCAACAAATGCCGTAGTATTTCCTCGGAGATGTGTAACTTCGCCTCGAGCTCTTTGCCCAATGTAGGCTCCAACTTAAACTGAGCTAACACATAATTACCCTCCATAAAATGTTTTATTGGATAGGCTAACTTCCTTTTACCCCATCGGTCCATGCCAGAAATGACACCGCCCTTCTCCGTAATAAACTGGCTGATATTATCTATCGCCGTATCTAACTTCTCGTCTTCAACCTCTGGGCTAATAATGACTGTCAGCTCGTAGTCACGCAACCCCACCTCCTCCACCTCTGACGCTTGCTTAGTTGCTCTTCTAGGTACCATCTGCCTCCAAAAATTTTTGATATATTATATCACATAACAAAAAATGCGAACAATATAATATATCATATATCCTGCCAATATAACAGTCTGTCATCGCAACTAGAGGAAAATGATGCCAAACGATAATCCGATACTAATCAGATTGACACAACACGCCGCCCCTGATAAACTTTAGCGAAGTGAAAATGTAATCACCTTACTGAACTAGATGGCCCCGTGGTGTAGCGGACTAACATGCCACCCTGTCACGGTGGAGATCACCGGTTCAAATCCGGTCGGGGTCGCTTACCAATCCCCCCTTAGAACCTTTAGTAGTTCAAAGAATCGGTAAAACCATGGGCAAATACTGCATCTGATAGGGCATCTTTATTGACTTTTCATACCATATGAGCTAAATTATATAGCGTAATCCCTAGTTAACAGGCCTTAGTTAAAGCTGAGTCTTCCCCTCAAAAATCTCAGCTTTAATTATGCCAAAATGAAGATTCAGATGAAGATCGCAATTAGCG
>DAOWAU010000139.1 GCA_030634425.1 Dehalococcoidia bacterium | reverse complement strand
CAATGCCGAGGGGGAGAGCGACATCTCTCAAGACATTGCCTATTGCCTCCTTCAACCCCTTCCTCTGCTCCTTAGTGATGTTATAGCTAGTCTTAACCAGCCCCGCTAGAGTATTGGTCGCCTGCATAATGAGTTTGATATTCTCCGGGTCTTTTTCCAGAATAGACTTTATCTTAACCCTCAATAAAGCAATCTCATCGTCAATACCGTTAACGCCAGAAGCCAACTCAAAGTCGAGTCGCTCTGCCTCATCAAGCACCCTGGAGTAGAAGCCGTGCTTCCTAGCGTTCTGATTGCCCTTTGGGGCACCTCTTTTTCTCTTTGCTTCTTTTGGCATGTGGTTTTTCTCCATTGTTCAGGTGCCTGGCAGTGGCCAAGACAATGGTGTGGGCCGCCAGGTCCCACCTCTCTCTTTCTACGGCTAACCTCAATAGCCTCATATCCCTCTCTCCTTTACATAACTTGAAAAACAATTCCTATCTAGTTAGCCTTGAATTGTTTCCCATTAAAATAATAGCACGTATGTTCTACTATGGCTATACGGTTTTGTCGCCTTTTGGCCGAAGGGGAAATGATATTAAAAAGAGGGGCGAAGCCCCTCTCAAAAAAACATCCCCTGCCCCTTGTTAAGGGGAAGGGGATGAAGGGGATGGGATTACTAATCCTCTTCTTCTAATTCAAACGCCCGATGTAAGGCACGAACGGCGTCCTCAACCCTGGCCTCATCAATAATGCAGGTTATCCTTATCTCCGAAGTAGTAATAAGCTGGATATTTATCCCCTGCTCACTTAGCGTCCTAAACATTGTGGCGGCGTAACCGGGAGTATTCTGCATCCCGGTGCCGATAATACTAACCTTGCCCAACTTGGAATCACTAACGCATTCCCTGGCCCCAATTGACTGGGCTATCGGCTTGACCACCTCCATTGCCCTACTTAGCTCGCCTTTAGCCACGGTAAAGGTTAAATCAGTAATATTCTCAATACTGGCATTCTGAACAATGGTATCGACGCTGATACCCGCCGCGGCTAATGGCTGAAAGAGGACGGCGGCAGTGCCAGGGCGGTCAGGAACGCCTCCTATGGTTACCTTAGCCACATCAAGGTCTTGGGCAATACCCCTCACCTTATTTCGTACTTCCATTGCTCCTCCTCCGTGAATTAGCGTACCCGGACTATCAGCGAAGCTGGAGGTGACCAGAACCGGAATACTAAACAGCTCCCCCAGCTCAACCGCTCGTGGGTGTATCACCTTAACCCCATAGCTTGCCATCTCCAGCATTTCAGCGTAGCCAATCTCGGCTAGCCGTTGAGCTTCAGGGACAAGGTGTGGATCAGCGGTATAAACCCCTTCAACATCAGTGTATATCTGGCAGACTTCAGCCCCCAGGCTAGCCGCCAGAGCTACCGCCGTAGTATCCGAGCCACCCCTCCCCAGGGTGGTTACATCCATCTCCTCGGTAATACCCTGAAAGCCGGCAACAATGACAACCTTCCCCGCCTCCAGCTCCCTGACCACTCGCTCGGGGTCAATCCCGAGAATCCTGGCCCTGCTGTAGGTGGTATCAGTTTTTATTCCAGCCTGGGCACCGCTAAGGCTGATTGCCTCATAACCCATATGCCTCAGTGCCATCGCCAGCAGGGTGCTGGAGACAAGCTCACCAGTGGACAGCAACATATCAAGCTCCCGGTCATCAGGACGCTCGGTAATCTGGTAAGCCTGTTTGATTAACTCATCGGTGGTATTCCCCATTGCCGAGACCACTACCACCACCCGGTCACCTTTATCTTTAACCTGGGCGATACGCTTGGCTACACTCTTAATCCGCTCCGCATCCGCCACCGATGACCCGCCATATTTCTGCACAATCAAAGCCATTTAATCTTCAACCTTCTATCAACCTACCCATAATATTATACCCGGGGTCAATAAACAAGCCTGTTTTGGCTGCCTCAGCCTCGGTGAATCTCCCTCCCCCGTTGGCGGTAAACCCCGCTCCCCACAACATAAATGGGACCGGGTCAGGGCTGTGGGTCCGCGTTTTAATCGGTGTGGGGTGGTCAGGCATAATCAGCACCCGAAGACCGTTTGGTTGCCGGGAGCGGAGTCGGCTGACAACCTCCCCATCCGCCCTCTGGATAGCTTCTACTTTATCACTAACTGAGCCAGAATGAGCTGCCTCATCCGGGGCTTCAATATGGATAACTACCAAATCGTGTTCCTTAAGTGCTTCCAGAGCTCCGCTTGCCTGGGCCGCATAATCATT
>DAOWAU010000044.1 GCA_030634425.1 Dehalococcoidia bacterium | reverse complement strand
CGGCACTCCCCCAGGTATAAAATGGCATAAATACTATAGCATTTTACCCAACCTGTCTCAAGCTATTTACAGACGAGCCGACCAGCGGCTATATTGACAAAGAACAGCATTAAGGCTAGGATTTATTCTCGGGAGATACCCCCTCCACTGTTAAGAAGATGTACTATTTTGCCTATGCTTCTAATCTAAACCGAAAGCAGATGCTGGAGCGCTGCCCAGAGAGCAAGCCTAAGCTTATCGCCACCCTCCCCAACTATAAGCTGGTGTTTGCTGGATGGTCTAGGCAATGGCGGGGTGGAGTTGCCACCATCAGACCCTTTAAAGGGGAGAAGGTTCTCGGGGCTATCTATGAAATTTCAGATAGAGACTTAAGGCGACTGGATAGCCGCGAAGGTTGTCCTGGCAACTATAACAGATTGAATGTCATAGTATTTAATGAAAACGGTGACCCCGTAGAAGCGGTAACATATATCAAGGCCAGGCAATCAGAGGAAACACAGCCTTCAGCGGAGTATCTATCTGTTATTCAGCAGGGCTGTAGAGATTGGAAAATCATTTGATTTTGTTCCGTCATCAAACAAGAGGGATGGTTTTAACCAGGATATTAAGGCTACCCGAGGATTCTATCCACCTCCTCCGCATCTAAGTCTGTGACCAGTGGGATACCGCTAACTCTAGCGGCTTCCGGGGTCAGGGCAGCAATATCACCACGATCAATATGCTCCAAAGCAAACTTGCGTGAGCCGCTCATCAACTGACGCAATCCCTGAGCAAGCCGTTCATAGTAAGTATAGAGTCCGATAGCAGAGGTGGGGATTTTGTCATAATCCTTACCGTACTCTCTCTTAAGTTGCTCCGCAGTAATAAAGACATCCTCCCTCGTTCTGCCCAACCGCTCAAGGTAGATAGGAAGTTGCCCACTATCTATCGCCTTGCCCAGAGTCTTTGCCACCATGACCGCAGCCAGCGGTGACCTCGCCATACCTATCGCTTTCGCATAGGGAGCGCATAGTGAAAGGCCCTTGAATATTTGGTCCTCAAAGGCGAATCCGCCGGCAAGTATAATATCAGGCACATACTCGCCCTTTTTAGCCAAGCGCTCACAGTATTTATGTACCAGAGACCACATCTCAATACCAGGCACGCCCCACTCATTCATCATCCGCCATGGGCTCATGCCGGTACCACCACCGGCAGCATCAACAGTTAGGTAGTCAACTTTAGCTAGAGAAGAAAACTTGACGGCACGAGCAATGTCTGCCGGTCTGTAGGCACCCATCTTTAGAGTGACATATTTGGCGCCGAGGTTACGTAGTTCCTCGCAGCGCTTGAGGAAATCCTCCTCAGTAACCATACCAACGCGTGAATGCCTCTCAAACTCAGTAAAAACGCCCCTGTTGAACTCATCTATCCTCGCCGGGTCAAGCGGGTCAGGAAGAACAATGTAGCCCCGTTTCTTGAGTAGCTGTGCCTTCTCAAGGCTTTTGATTTTGACCTCACCGCCAATGTTCTTTGCCCCCTGCCCCCATTTGATTTCAACTACCTCGACTCCGAGTTTATCGATAGCATACTCCTGAACGCCAATCCTGGTATCCTCAACATTCGCCTGCACCACGATAGCACCATAACCATCACGCTGCCACTCTTTGAAAAGTTTGACACGATTCTCAAGGTCGGGGGCATGGATGACTCTTCCCTTCTCAATCTTTGCCTCGACATCCATACCGCAGACGTTCTCACCGATGGTAAGTATGGTGCCGGAAATTGCTGAGCCGACTGCCAGCCCATCCCAGTTCTGCACGGCGACATTGGTTGAACCCAAGCCAGCAAGGACAAAGGGTAGACGCAACTTGAGACCCTTGTCGCGACCGAGCCCTGTCTCCAGATTCACATTGGGGAAAATAGCCTTATCACTGTCCTCTTCTATGCCGACAGCACCAACAGCCGTTCCCATTATGCTGAAATGGGACAAGTCAATGGGGTACGCCTTCTGGGCGCCAGTGGTGATAATACCAAACGGCTGCGGATAGAGAACCTCATGACCGCGGTAGGCGCTTTTGCCAATCTCGCACATACCTATGCAGCCTTCGACACAGGTAACACACATTCCGTTTATCGGGCACCAGTCACCGCCTGTCCTATTTTTGGTCAATGTAGCGGCTGTTGCGTTATACCTTGTTAATGTCATCTCAACCTCCTTCTATCTTTTCAGAGCTCCTATATCCGAAGAGCACCTTGATTTTAGTAAACCTTATGTCCCTGGGGGCCAACGCTTTCCGAGCATCCTGTGCATACGGTGCAGGTCTCCACAGGCACCAGGTTCTGACATCCTCCGCAGAGGCCATCCACGAGATTGCCTGCCAGGCAGGCTCTTTCGCAGACCGGGCATATCCATTCACAGCCGCCGCAGTTGCGGCACTCCTCCGGGGTGACACCGAAAGCTGTGGCGACGCTGCGTGATGTGCCACGGCCAATGAACCCGATGCCGCCAGATTGCATCTGCTCCCTACAGTAGCGCACACAGAGCCCGCAGAGGATACAGTCTCTGTCCTTTATCTTGAAACGAACCCTGTTAATACCCATGTTTGCCGCCATATCCTGCAGCGTTTTTGAATTGGGGCAGGAAGCGAGTAATAGTTCCACAATCACCTTCCGCGCTTCTTTTACCCTCTCAGAATTGGTAACAATCACCTGCCCCTCTGCTACGGGCAGAGTGCAGGATGCCTCAAGTGACGACCGCTTGCCATTAATCACCTCAACTATGCAGATGCGGCAGGCACCATAGGAACTCAACCCAGGATGATAGCAGAGGGTGGGAATGACAATACCCATTTCTCTCGCCGCTTCAAGAACTAATGTCCCCTCCGGCGCTCTTGTTTTGATTCCGTCAATAGTCAATTCCACCATGCTTTTCTCCTCTTCATGAGACTGTGATGGCTTCGAACTTGCAACTGTCACGACAAAGCCCGCACTTAATACACTTTTCCTGGTCAATGGTATGCAGCTTTTTCTTCTCCCCTGATATTGCCTCTTGCGGACAGACTCTGGCGCATACCTGACAGCCATTACACTTCTCCTCATCGATGGTGAAGGTAATAAGTGCCGGGCAAACACCTGCAGGACAGCGCTTCTCTTCAATATGTGCCTTATATTCATCAAGAAAGTACCTGATGGTTGACAGAACAGGATTGGGGGCAGTGTTGCCGAGAGCACAGAGAGAAGTCTCCTTTATCACGCCCCCCAGCTCCTCCAGGAGTTCAGTATAACCTTCTTTACCTCGACCCTCCGTTATATCGGTGAGAATATCCAGCATCCTGTCTAGCCCCTCACGACAGGGAACGCACTTGCCACAAGATTCCTCAGTCAGGAATTTGACGAAGTATTTTGCTATGTCAACCATACAGGTATCTTCATCCATCACAATCATCCCGCCTGAGCCCATCATTGACCCTGCCTGAATAAGCCTATCAAAGTCAACAGGTAGGTCTATCAGGCTCTCCGGGAGGCAGCCGCCCGATGGGCCACCAGTCTGCACAGCCTTAAATTTCCTGCCGCCGGGAATTCCACCACCGATGTCGTAGATGACCTCTCTGAGGGTGATACCCATCGGCACCTCAACCAGCCCTGTGTTGTTTATCTTGCCCACCAGGGAGAATATCTTGGTGCCCTTGCTTTCCTTGGTGCCGATTTGCCAGTACCACTCCGCCCCACGGTCAATTATGAGTGGCACATTAGCCCAGGTTTCTACGTTATTAAGGGTAGTAGGTCGGCCATTAAGTCCACTTATGACGGTGTGGATATGCTTGGGACGCGGTTCGCCCATCCTGCCTTCTAAGGATGCCGTAAGCGCCGTTGATTCCCCACAGATGAAGGCACCCCCACCCACTGAAATCCTGATATCAAAGTCGAAGCCAGAACCAAGGACATTCTCACCGAGAAGACCGTATTCCCTCGCCTGCGCTAGGGCTATAATCAGGTTCTTTAAGGCCAGCGGATATTCGTGCCGAACATAGACATAGCCATGGTGTGAGCCTATTACGTAGGCCCCGATGAGCATCCCTTCTATGACACTATGAGGGTTGCCCTCAAGAAGGCTCCGGTCCATATAAGCGCCAGGGTCACCCTCATCGGCGTTACATATGACATAGCGAATACCATCTAAGGAGGGAGCATTCCGACAGGACTCCCACTTCATGCCAGTGGGGAAACCACCTCCCCCCCTGCCTCTCAGTTTGGCTTTTTTGACTTCCTCCAGCACCTGCTCCGGCGTCATTTCAAAAAGTGCTTTAGCCAAGGCGCTGCAACCGCCAAGAGCAAGGTAGTCTTCGATGTTATGTGGGTCTATGAGTCTATTGCTATCGAGCAACAGCCTATTCTGTTTACTGTAAAAGGGTACATCCTGCTCATGGATAACCTTTTGCCCTGTAGAAGGGTCTGAGTAGAGAAGCCTTTCAATGATTTTGTTCTTGATTACGGACTCAGAGATTATCTCTGGAATATCAGCAGGGGTAACCTGTTGATAGAGAATTCTTTGTGGGTATATGACAACCACGGGTTCTATTTCACAGAAGCCTTGACACCCTGTGGTTCTGATATCAACAGAATCCTTGAGGCCGAGGTCACTCAGTGTCCTAGAAATAGCCCGTGCCACGCTATCAGCTCCACACGCCAGCCCACACGTTCCGACACTAGTAACCAAACAAGTACGGTTTGGGTCGCGCTGGCTCAGAATTCGAGCCTGTAATTCAGCCAGTTCAGCTGCTGACCTCAGTCTCTTCATGTCTCTTTGCTCTCGGTGCTTTCTTGTATCTACTAAGGATTGTTTTAACCTTTACCGCTCTCACTTGCCCATGATATTTACCGTCCACCACCACGATAGGACCCAGGGCACATGCCCCCAGACAATTTACCGTTTCCAGGGTAAACAGCATATCTTCAGTGGTATCGCCCGGTTCAATGCCTAGCTGTCTTTTCGCCTCATCAAGCACAGCTGGGGCACCCCGCACATGGCAGGCAGTGCCGAGGCAAACGCTAACTATATGCTTGCCACGCGGCTTGAGAGCGAACGCCCTGAAAAAGGTAGCCACACCATAGACCTGTATCAGTGGAAGTTCCAATTGCCCTGCTACCAGCCTCAGCATATCTTCGGGCAGATAATGGTATTCGGATTGGATATCATGGAGTATAGAAATAAGGCTATCACGACTACCACCATATTCGCGAATTATTGCTTCCACTCTTTCAAAATCGTTGCTCATTCGACTGCCTTTTTATCTAGACACCTTCTTTGCCTCGACTATAATCTTACTGGAATACCCTTCCCCTTCAGGTATTGCTTAGCCTGCGGAATCGATATTTCGCCGAAATGGAAGATAGAGGCAGCTAAGACCGCTGATGCTTTGCCTGTTACCACAGCTTCATAGAGATGCTCCAGCTTCCCGGCACCTCCTGAAGCAGTGACTGGAATGCCGACGGCTTCAGCTACCGCCTTGGTCATCTCCAAATCATAGCCTTCCTTGGTGCCATCAGCATCCTTGCTGGTGAGCAGAATCTCCCCCGCCCCCAACTCCTCTACCCTCTTCGCCCAATCAACAATATCTATGCCGGTAGCCTCATTGCCACTCTTGACCACTACTTCAAGCCGGGGAAGACCACTGCCCGATGGGTTCTTCCTGCCGTCAATGGCAACAACCAGCCTCTCTTTACCAAACTCCTTCGAGGCTTCCCTTACCAGCGCAGGGTTTTTAACAGCAGCAGTATTTATAGAAACCTTATCCACACCAAGGTCAATTAATGCCTTCATATCATCAATGCTGCCAATGCCACCACCGACAGCAAAGGGAACAGTAACCACCTCGCAGACCTTTTTCACCCACTCCAGCCTTGTCTTTCTGCTTTCTACAGTGGCGAAGATGTCAAGAAAAACAAGCTCGTCAGCACCCTCCCGGCAATAGGCAGCTGCTGCCTCCGCCGGGTCACGAGCATCCCTGAGGTT
>DAOWAU010000111.1 GCA_030634425.1 Dehalococcoidia bacterium | reverse complement strand
GGGTAAGCTGGATGCGGTGAGCAGGAAGGCGAACAGCCAACCCTTCCTCGACCACAACACCCTCTTCAAGGAGCCTGGACAAAATAGCTGAAGAATGTATCCCCGCCCCCAGTTTGTTGCTCAGTTCCACTTTAGGCATGCCGACACGAGCCGGGAACTTTTGATGATAGTCACGGACTAAAGTCACTGCTTTCTGGGCTAGGCGTTCCCACCCGGACCCGGTCAGGAGAAGGCAGGGTCCTTTCTGACCTATCCTCACTACTCTCTTCTGCTGGATAAGGGTTTCTATAACTGACCGAGCGTCACTGACAGGCAGGTCACTTTGAGCCAGGAGGGCTGATAGTTCCCGGGGTTGCTTTGTTTCCAGCAATGCCATAATAACCTCTTCGGCTGTGCCCTCCCCCTTAACTCTCAGGCTTTGAATTATGGCGGGGCGAAAACGGCGAAGTCGCTTAGCGTGAGAATCAACAACTTTACCACCCCCCAGAGTCTCCGTGGGTGAGCGGATAATGAAATGGTCGCCGTTCACCACTGCTACCGGCCTATCCAGTAACAACTGAACCCAGGTAATATCTCCGGGCTTAAGCTCCTCTCCCTCCAGCAGGCGCACTTTGGCCATTGCCTCAGCTGACCCGTTATAAAAGCTAACCTTAGCATTATGTCGCAAGGGACGGCGGAGATAGGGAAGCAGGTGAAGCTGGGCGCTCAGCATTGTTGTGGGTATTAGCCAACCAGGCTGGGTAAGTATGTCTCCACGCTGTAACTGGGAGGTAGTAACACCAACCAAGTTTGCCGCAATCCTACTGCCAGGATGGGCAATTTTGATGCGGGTTTTGTGCATCTGCAATCCCCGTAGGCGCGACTTCAGGCCAGCCGGGACAATTTCCACGTCCTCTCCCACAGCGAGCGAGCCATCGATTAATGTTCCGGTGACTATGGTACCTGAGCCAGCCATGGTGAAAACCCGGTCTATTGGCAGCCTAGGTCGACCAATGTCTTTCCTCGGTTCGGTAAAACTTAGAAGCTCATCAATAGCTGAAACCAGTTCAGCCAGGCCTTCCCCGGTTACTGCTGAGACGGCAATGGTGGGGGCTTGGGACAGGGTAGTGGGATTGAGCAGTTCTTCTATCTCCATTCTGACCAAGTTCAGCCACTCATCATCCACAAGGTCCCTTTTGGTAAGGGCCACGATTCCCCTTTGTATTCCGAGCAAGTCTAGGATAGCCAGGTGCTCCTTGGTTTGGGGCATCACCCCTTCGTTGGCGGCGATAATTAGTAGGGCTAAGTCGATACCACCCACTCCAGCCAGCATGTTTTTAACGAAACGCTCATGTCCGGGGACATCAACGATTCCCACCTCTCGACCGCTAGGCAGCTTTAGCCAGGCGAAGCCGAGGTCAATGGTCATGCCCCGCTCCTTCTCCTCACGTAGTCGGTCGGGGTCTATCCCGGTCAGGGCATGCACCAAGACTGATTTGCCATGGTCTATATGTCCAGCAGTGCCTAGTACGAACATCGTATTCGCCTTTTGTAATTTTGAACAGCCACTAGCTACGTTTCCAGCCAGCGGCTAGGTTCTGAAGCGCGTGAAGCACAGCCTTGTCTTCTTCAGGCAGCACAGAGCGGGGGTCGAGGAGCAAAACATTGCCGCTGATTCGCCCGATGACCGGTACCTCCTGGCACCGCAGCCTTCGGCTTAATATTTGAGCCATATTTTGCCCTTTTCTCTTGCCCTCTCCGCTAATGGCCACGAGTCTCGTAGGCAGAGTGCCCCCGGGTAGGCTACCACCGCCTATCATGGTCTCTCCCTCTATCACCTGAGCTAGGCCACCCAGAGCCTGAGCCCACAGCCTAGCCCGCCGGTCAATCTCCTCTGGCGGTGCCGAAATCATCCGCCATATCGGGACCTTAGTTACCGCTTCGCCTTTCAAGTAGTGGATTAAGGTAGCTGCCAGACCAGCTAGCCTTATCTTGTCAATTCGCACTGCCCGAGCCAGCGGGTGCTTCTTTAACTTATCAACAAACTGCTTCGAACCCACGATAATTCCTGCTTGAGGACCACCCACAAGCTTGTCTCCAGAAAAGAAGGTCAGCTCGCTACCAGTGGCAACGCTTTGCTGCACCATTGGCTCCGGGTCGAGCCCGAGCGTGGTCGTGTCCAAGAAACAGCCGCTACCCAAATCGTCGAAGACAAGAAGGTTATTCCGCTTACCGAGTGCCACTAACTCTTCAAGGGTAACCTCATTAGTGAACCCCATTAGTCTGAAGTTACTGGAATGAACACGCATTAGCACCGCTGTCCGTGGGTTAATCGCCTGTTCAAAGTCACCAGGGTAGGTACAGTTGGTGGTTCCTACCTCAATCAGCTTCGCCCCGCTTTGGCGCATTACATCAGGGATACGAAAGCCACCGCCAATCTCTATAGCCTGACCCCGGGAGACGATTACCTCCCTTTTCTTAGCTAGAGTGGTAAGGCCTAAAAGCACTGCCGAGGCATTGTTGTTTACCACCAGCGCTGCCTCAGCCCCAGTTAGCTGGCACAAAATCGGCTCAATGTGAATATGGCGAGAACCCCTCGTTCCACTATCGAGGTCATACTCCAGATTACAGTAGCCCTTGGCAACTGCCTCCATAGCGGCTATTGCCTCTTTGCTAAGCGGTGCTCGACCTAGGTTGGTGTGAAGTAGTACTCCGGTGGCATTAATTACGGGACGCAGGCTGGGATTTTCCAGGGCGCGTACCTGGGCAGAAACAGATTCTACTATCTCATCAATGGAGGGGCATGGATTACCCGCAGCGATGGATAGGCGATTGCTTTCAAGGTGCTGGCGAACCAGGTTTAAAAGAAAGCTACGTGGATAGGTCTTCTCAAGTTGTCTGAGCCGTTCGTCAGAGAGTACCTTGTCAACACTGGGAAGATTGCGAAACGTACTTTTCATTTATGCTCTAACATTTTACTATATCTGGGCTGGCTTTCAAAATCACCCAACTCATTCCCTTGGCGTGAAGTGGTCAGGTCGTCGCTCAGGCAGTAGCAACTTTGATTTCTTTACGCGGTCAATGCTACAATACCAAGCGAGGCTGGG
>DAOWAU010000010.1 GCA_030634425.1 Dehalococcoidia bacterium | reverse complement strand
GCTAAATCAGGGGCACATCCCCAACCAGTGGGGCAAACTGATAAGATATGAACATAAGTCGGCCCGTGGACTGCTGCTGCCTTGGCCACTTTATCCATCAAATCAAAGGGGTAGCTGGGACAGGCAGTAGCTACGTAGGGTATATCATGAGCAGCGGCGATTGCCGGCATATTCTTCTTCCAGGTAACCTGGCCTATGCTACGGGTACCGGCTGGGGCAGTGGTAGTAGAAGCACCGTAGGGAGTAGCCGAAGACCGTTGAATTCCGGTATTCATATAGGCTTCATTGTCAAGGCAAATATAAAGGAAGTCGTGTCCCCTCTCTAAGGCTCCAGATAGTGCCTGAAGCCCGATATCACTGGTTCCGCCATCACCAGCCATCACCACCACCTTTGCCTCCTTGGCTGGACGCTTCCCGTTTCTCGTCATGACCTTTAAGCCGGCCTCTATACCTGAAGCTACTGCTGCTGTATTCTCAAACAGGGTATGAATCCAGGGAACGCGCCAGGAGGTATAAGGGAGCACTGATGAAATTACTTCCATACAACCAGTGGCGCTAACAATTATCGCATTCCGCCCTAACGCTTTGCAGGCCAGCCTTACTGCTAAAGCTTCGGCACAACCCAAACAAGCACGGTGACCGGGAGCGAAGTATTCCTCCTTAGTTACCGAGCGCTTGCCAAAAGTAACATAGTCCCCCATTATTCCCTCACCCCAAACATTTCAAATTCTTGTTCACTTCCCTTCTGTGCGATCTCTATACCTCTGTTGATTATCTTCTTAAACCCGTCTATGGAAATTGCTCTCCCCCCTAAACCCCCAACAAAGCCTATGACCTTTGGCCTTTTCTCTTCATGATATAAGGCTGACCTAACCTCGGAGCAGACCGGACCACCGGGTCCACCAAAGGAAAGGGCTCTATCCAATACAATGAGAACCTCGGCATCTTTAACCGCTTGACGGAATTCCTCAAAAGGGAAGGGGCGCCACAGGCGAAGCGTTATCAGGCCCACCTCTTTGCCCTCATCCCGCAAGGCGTCTACAGCACTCATTGCCGTCTCACTGAAACTACCCATAGCTAATAGGAGCACCTTAGCATCTTCACTATGATAGCCCTCCACCGGCGAGTAGTTGCGACCAAAGATGTTGCCGAACTCCTTCCAGGCCTCAAGGACTACCTTTTTGGCTGCAGCCAAGGTTACTTCCTGTGCTTTCTTCGCTTCTGTATATAGGTTAGGTGCGCCCATACACCCCATACTTACCGGCTTGTCGGGGTCCAACGGCAAGGGGTATTGATACGGAGGGAGGAATCTATCAACCTCACTTTGCTCCGGGATGAATATGGGCTCAATCATGTGTGTCAGGAAAAAACCATCAAGGTGAACCATTACCGGAAGCAAGACCCTGTGGTCTTCGCCAATGCGGAAGGCACACAGTACACTATCAAAGGTTTCCTGACCATTGGCGGCAAATATCTGAATCCAGCCGGTGTCACGGACAGCCATAACATCGGAATGGTCGCCCCAGATGTTTATCGGTGCTGACAAAGCCCGATTAGCCACTGCCATAACTATCGGCAGCTGCATAGATGAAGCAACATACAACACCTCGTGCATCAACTCTAACCCCTGCCCCGCGGTGGCAGTAAATGTTCTAGCCCCCACTGCTGATGAGCCCAGGCAGGCGCTCATTGCTGAATGCTCAGACTCAACGGGAATGCAGCTAGCGTCTAATTCGCCATCGGCTACTAGCTCAGCAATGTCCTCCACGATATGAGTCTGGGGAGTGATAGGATAGGCAGATACGACATCCACATTAGCCAGCCTGACTGCTATGGCAATAGCGTGTGAAACCTCTACTCCTATTCTTTGCCCGCTCATTCTCCCTCCTCTACCATGGTAATAGCTTTCTTGGGGCACTCCACAGCACAGATGCCGCATCCCTTGCAGTAGAACAAATCGGTTTCAGGATATCCCTCACCATTCAGCCCAATAGCCACATCAGGACAAAAAATATAACACAGGCCACACTTGTTGCACTTGTCAAGGTCAATAATTGGCCTTTCTGTCCTCCAGCTACCAGTTTGGTATTGGCTGGCGCTTCCCGGCTCGATTACTATGGAGCCGATTTCCAGGTCCTTCCAGGCTAGCTCACCCTCTGGTTTTGCCAATTACTACTCCTTTACCGAGGTTTCCTCATACGCCCTTTTCATGGCATCGATATTTCTCCCTGCTAAACGTCCGAACCGCTGTCTCAGCGGTTCGGACAAGGACTCTAATTTAATCATACCAGTAGCTCTTAATAGGGCTCCGATCATAGAGGTATTAACAATAGGAACCCCAAGTAGTTCCCGGGCAATCTTAGTAGCATCAACCGTAGCTAGTGAGCAGTTAAAGCCGAATTCCCTTCTGATTTGCTCTGGTTGTTTTTTGCTATTAACTACTAAAATCCCCTGGGCTTTAAGTCCTGAAGCGACATCCACCACACGTAATAGACTGGGGTCAAGCACTACTACTACATCAGGTTCAGTAATTTCGGCTCTTATCCTGATATGCTCATTGGCACTTATTCTGACAAAGGCGACGACAGGTGCTCCTCTTCTTTCAGCGCCAAAAGCAGGGAAGGCTTGAGCATGTTTACCCTCATCTATAGCTGCCCGTGCTACTAATTCGGCAGAGGTAACCGCTCCTTGGCCACCACGACCATGCCACCTAATCTCAGTAAGCTCTGCCATATTTATCAACCTTCTTAGCCCCCTGATAGCCCAAACAGCGCCCCTGGGGCGACTTGAACGCCCGCACCCAGCTCCGGAGGCTGGTGCTCTATCCACCTGAGCTACAGGGGCTAACCCTATGTTAGCACCTTTTGGCCCTTTGGCCAATGACCTAAAGGCCTATAGTTTAGGAGGGAATAGATACTGCGTTGTTGTTCTAAGCAGTTTCCTTATTATGGCTAACTGCGGTTTATATATGATAATCCCTTTTTGTCTGCGGGTTACAGGCATATCAAGAATCTTTGAAATAACCTTCTCCTCCACCGCCCCGGGGCATATTACCACCATCTCACCCTCGCCGGCAGTCACCCCTATTAGTATAGGCAACGATAATTCCTTTTGCTCCTCAGCATCTAGCAAGCCTGCCAGATACTTCAGCTCCTTCCTCTTAAAAAGGTGAGTGCTGCCATCACGACATAACACATGGGGGTATTCCTCGCTTAATAAATCGGAGAGTGGTTTTTGCTTGCTTGGCAGATGGGCATTTATTATCCTAAGCTCACCCTTTAAACATTCCTGAAGTATTTTATCATAGGGTAGCTCGTCAGCCATCTGCTATCTTTGCTCCAAAAGTACCTTTACTCGCTTTAACCGCGACTTCTCTTCCCTATCCCGCTCCTCAAACTTCATGTACAGGTACTTTATCGTCGCTTGTAGACCGGGAATTATCAGATATTCCAGGGCATTGAGTATTCTCTTCGTCCTATTTATTTCCTCACCCAGTAGCTCCAGACTCCTCTGGAACTCAGCCAACTCGGCAATAGTTTCCAGACACTTTTCTGATAGCTGGGCTGTCTGATCCAAGCACGAAGATGTGTCAACCAGACTATATCCCCTTAGCGCCCCTTTTGCCTCCTTTAACTCAAAGGCGGGAATTCTCACCCCGCCTACATTCCTTAAGCCAGCAGCAACTGCTAAACCCCTCTCACTGGCTATTAATTCCTTCTCCAGAGCTACATAACCGTGATATCCCACAGCAATTGATAAGGCTTTGTAACCCTGCGAGAACTCTTCAAGCAGCGCTCTCTTAGTCTCTACCGTCTGTCTGGCTATTTGTAAAAATTCTAGGATTAGTATTGACACTCTATCCTTTATTATCTTTTGTATTCTAGCTGCCAAAACAAGACGGCGCCTTAGCTTTATCAGCTCAATCTTTGTTGGCCTGGCTACTCTAATAAGCTGCTGTGGCATTTTCCTATCTTTAAGCCTTCTCTCTGTATTTCGGCAGGTACTTCTTAATCAACTCCTCGCTAATTAGTTTCAGGTCCTCTTCAGGCAATACTGAGAATAGCCTCCAACCGATGTCTAACGTCTCCTCCACCTTCCTTTTCTCAAGCTCTCCCTGAGAGATAAATTCCCTCTCGAAATTATCAGCATTGGCCAAGTATATCCTATCCCTTTCGCCTAATGCCTCGGTGCCGATGATGGTTGATATCTCCCTCAGGTTACACCCCTCAGCATAAGCGGCATAAAGCTGCATGAAGACATTATTATGGTCTTCCCTAGTTTTGCCTGGCCCGATACCCCCTTTCATCATTCGCGAAAGTGATAGGAAGACATCTATTGGGGGATATACCCCCTTTCTCTCCAACTCTCGGGAAAGAACAATCTGCCCCTCTGTTATGTATCCAGTTTGGTCAGGTATAGGGTGAGTTATATCGTCATCAGG
This sequence comes from Dehalococcoidia bacterium, assembly GCA_030634425.1. The sequence goes on along the minus strand of DAOWAU010000010.1, from coordinate 9,208 downwards.
CATGGTCAGGATGGGCAGGATAGTTACTGAACCTTCTTGCCCAAAAATCCTGCCTGCCCGCTCATACATGGTGGCCAGGTCAGTATACATATATCCCGGATAGCCACGCCTTGATGGTATCTCCTCCCGCATGGCCGAGAGCTCACGCAGAGCCTCACAGTAGTTGGTCATGTCGGTGAGGATAACCAATACATGCATACCTTGCCTCCAGGCCAAGTATTCACCGGCCGTCAATGCCAATCTGGGTGTTGATATTCGCTCTATGACAGGGTCGGAGGCAGTGTTGATAAAAGCCACCGTCCTTTCTCGAGCGCCGGTCTGCTCCAGATTCTTCATAAAGAAGGCGGCATCATCATAGCTGACACCGATAGCGGCAAAAACCATAGCAAACTGCTCCTCTTTTCCTTTAACTGAAGCCTGCCTGATTATTTGAGCCGCAATTCGGTTATGAGGCAGTCCCGAGCCACTAAAGATGGGCAGCTTCTGTCCTCTGACCAAAGCGTTCAGACCATCTATACATGAGATACCAGTTTCAATAAATTCGGCAGGAGGCTCACGGCCAGCCGGGTTGATAGGCTCACCACTAACATCCAGATAATCTTCTGGGACTACCGAGGGCCCCCCATCTATAGGATCACCCATTCCGTTGAAGATCCTGCCCAAGATGTCAACAGATACCGGCAACTTTAAGGTCTCCCCCTTGAATCTTACCTTACTGTCAAGGAGGTCAACCTCGCTGACCCCACCGAATACCTGAACAATGGTTACCTCTTTGCTGATGTCTATCGCTTGACCACGCTTCACCTCCCCGTTAGAAAGCAAAACATCAACGATTTCGCCAAACTTTATATCCGGTATACTTTCCGCTACCAGCAAAGAACCCTTCGTTCGGCTGATTGCCTTTGTCTCTTTTACATAGAGCGAAGAGGAAGTCATGATGCTCCTCCTTTCCGGGCGACCAAGCTCGTTTCCATATCCGACCACAATTCTTTAATCTTTGTTTCAATGGCGTCGTTGGGTATGTCCTTCATTCTGGATATCCTAGGCACTATTGTAGACGAGCGGATTTCGGCCACAGTTACCCCTGAATCCAACATCTTTTGAGCTACTTCGTAAAACTTAATTATAGTTTTAAGCATGAGCTGCGCTTTTACTGGCAGGCAGTAGGTATCAACTTCATGGTAGGCACTCTGCATAAGGAAATCCTCGCGTATCATCCTAGTTACCAGGAGCACCAGCTTATCCCCTTCAGGCAGGGCTTCAGGGCCTACCAACCGGACAATCTCCTCCAGCTCAGCCTCTTGCTGAAGTAGCTTCAAGGCGGTGGCTCGGGTGGCATCCCATTCCGGGCTGACCTCAGACCACCAACCCTTGACCTCATCAACATAAAGGCTGTAACTGGTGAGCCAATTTATCGCCGGGAAGTGCCTCTTGTTGGCCAGAGCAACATCCAGCGAATACAAGGCTTCTACTATTCTGAGCGTGTTCTGCGTTACCGGCTCACTGAAATCAGCCCCGGGAGGACTAATTGCCCCGGCCACCGTTACCGAACCCTGTCTATCTGGGCTACCCAGACATTCAACCAGTCCTGCCCTCTCGTAGAATGAATAAAGCCGCGAACCCAGATAGGCTGGGAAACCTTCCTCACCAGGCATCTCTTCCAGTCTGCCGCCGATCTCCCTCATAGCTTCAGCCCACCTCGAGGTCGAATCAGCCACCAATAAAACATCGTAACCCATATCCCTGAAGTATTCACCCAGGGTAATGCCAACAAATATGCTAGCTTCACGAGCCACCACAGGCATATTGGAGGTATTGGCTATAAACACCTCCTTCTCCTGTAGCAACCTGCCCGTTGCCGGATCTTTAAGCTTTTTAAAGCTATAAAGCACATCAGCCATCTCGTTGCCTCTTTCACCACAGCCGACATAAATGTTTAGCTGGGTCTGAGCCCATCGGGCAAGCTGCTGTAAAGCAACGGTCTTGCCAGTACCAAAGCCACCGGGCACCGCCGCCTTACCACCGATGGCTAGAGGAAACATGTAATCTATAATTCTCATCCCAGTAATGAGTAACTTCGAAGGAGCAAGCCTCTGCTTGTAGGGTCTAGGCTTTCTTACCGGCCATCTCTGCATCATGGTGACATCTTTTATCTCAGCGTTGTCTTCTAACCTCGCTATTGGCTCCTCTATGGTATACTCGCCCTTGCGTATCTCCTTTATCACACCCTTCATGCCTATCGGCACCATTACCCGATGTTCCAGAAGCTGGGTCTCAGGAACAACGCCTAATATGTCACCTTCACTCACTACATCTCCAGCCTTAACCTGGGGTAAGAACTGCCACTTCTTGTCACGTGGCAGGGCAAATGCTTTGGCTCCCCGCCTTAGGAATGAATCCTCCTCTACTAAAACAGTTAAAGATTTTTGCAACCCATCGTAAATGGAGCCCACAATCCCGGGACCTAACTCAGCAGTTAAAATTGCCCCTGTTCTTTTGACTGTCTCACCAACCTTTAATTCCAGGGTATCCTCATGCACCTGGATTATCGCCTTGTCTTCCTCCAGACCTATCACCTCGCCGACCAGCCCCTCACTGCCTATCTCAACAATTTCGTAGACCTGCGCCCCTTTCATATCTTCGCCGATAACCAGAGGGCCTGAGATGCGCCATATTTTACCCATATCGTGCCACCTCCATAAAACTCTGTTAGATTTCTATATTAAACCCAATAAATTTTCTGATGTAAGATTTGTAATACCTAGCTACATCCTCATAGCGAGTACCACGTTTTGACGGGACTTCAATGACTACCGAGGGCGAGCCCTTCCTTTCTTGAGCTTGAGCGATCAAATCCTCAACATGCTTTGCATAGTCTTCCAATATCACTATTATGCCAATCTCGGGCTCCTCCATAAACTCGGTTAGAGCCTGCCTAACCTCGTCAGCGGAATCGTCTTGTATTACCCGGTAACGGCGTACCCCCCCCAGCCTCAATCCGTTAACCAAGTCCTCATCCCCAATAACCGCTATGTCTAAGTGTTTGACCTCCATCGTCATGAGAACACCATATACTCCATTATTTCTTTTATGGGTATATTATCAAATGCTGCTTTGAAGACCAGCCTCAAATTTTTTATTTCAACCTCTTTAACGAATAAATACCAGACTATCATCAATGGAGTCATCACCCTCGGCGACAATATCCCCTTAAGTAACTGAAACCTGTGTTTATCAATGACTTCCTCTACAGCAGTAATACTCTGAGTTCTACTATAGCTAGCGACTATTTCCTCAGCTATATCTTGGTATTGAGTGCCGCTTAACATACGAGGTATGTCGGTTAACTTACGTGACAGCAAATCCTGGGCAACTGTTTCAGGAATCATATAGCCACCGCTGATGACAAGTTCTCCAGCCTTAGGACCTATGCCTTCAATTATCGCCCTAGTTACAAGTTGTAAATTGGTCATGTCCATAATTACACTAATGGCCTTAGCCAGCAACGGGCCATCCTGAATACCCTTGGATAAGTTGAATAAGCCCTGATAATACTCCCTGTCCAATTTAGCTTCGGTGAGGAATTTTGACTTTGCCTCTTCAGCCACATATTCCCCGAGGATAGAGCCATACGCCCCTAAATCGCACTCAATCAATAACTTTATAACATCGTCAACCTCCTCCGCACGGGAAAGCTCATCCAACAATCCACGCGAGTAAATAACTCCCGCCAGTATCAGGTTAGCCTTCTTACCAGCTGAAATGCCCAGCAACACCGCCTTGATGTTCATGACATCGTATTTCACCCGGTAGGTGTTCAATATCTTACCCATATCAGCTGGCATCAGCTTCAGCCGCTCCAACTCCTCAAGGCACTGGCTAAAATACTGCCACAGATACCTATCTAAGTCATCAAAGGTTTCAATAGGCATCTCTTCCAGGAATCTGCCTATATCAGTGTCTTTGATTATTTCTAATACACTGCGGGGGCTGGCTGTCTTTGGCAACCTGCTTATATGGTCAGAGGTAACAGTTTTAGCCTCGGCACCCTTTAGGTAGGCCGACATAAAGGCATAATTTCCGTCAGGCAAAGCTAGCTCCTATAAACCTCAAAAGAGGTCCCTACCTATCTCCGGTAATAACTTTGGTAGTAACATTTCCAGCCTAGTCTCATAGGTGTTGTCGATTCTAGTCCTTCCCTCAATATCCTCGGCAATAATCCCCCCCACACTGTTATGCTCCTTGATCTCAGCTATCTTGCCAGCTAATTCCTTATCTTCGCCGATGAGTTTCTTTACCATGCTTACATCTTTAGGTAAAACATAAACCCGGCAGCCTTTACTAACACCAAGCGTATCAATAGCTTCCCTAAGCAGACCCAGGAGCAAGCTCTTATCACCCGAGGTTGTCGAGAGTCTCTCCTTCACTTCGCTGATTATCTCATTGATTACATCAGCTTTGGCTCGTGATAATTCCTGGCGTACCTGCACTGAAGCCTGAGCCCCAATTCGGGTAGCTTCCTCCTTGGCTTCCTGTATCATCTTAGCCTTCTTCCCTTCCAGCCTGGCTAGGTGCTGTCTTTTAGCTTGCTCTATTTCTTCCTTGGCCCTACTCTCGGCTTCCTTTATTATGCCCCCTGCCTCAGCTTTTACTTTACCCAAGACAGCTTTACCTATTGTTTTATCCATCTTTGCCATAAAATACCCCTTATTACATAAGACCTAGCATGTTTAATGCCATTATAGTAAACACCAACCCCAGCACCCCAATGAGTTCAACAAACACGGCTAACATCATAGAGTTGGTTAGTATCCGTCCTTTTGTCTTGGGCAGGAGAGAGATGCCTGAAGCACACACAGAGCCCTGGTAGGCTCCTGACCAAAATTCGGCAAAGCCAACGATAATTCCGCAGGCGAACACAGCAAAGCCGCCACCACCTGTAGCCGGCAATTGAGGCACTACTGAGGTTATAATAAGTATCAAAATGATTAGGCCATAGAAGGTCTGTGTCATCGGTAAGGATGCCAGGACAATGACATTCCTAAGCTGTTCTGGTGCTTCAACTAGCGTAGCTACTCCATCGGAGGCAGCGCGAGCTATTCCTATCGCTGAGCCGGCTAAACCACCAGCCAAAGCTATGGCCCCTCCTAAGATTGCCAGAGATTCCGGGCTGATTATCATCTTACTATCCCTCCGTTTTTTTGGATTTTCTCCACTATGCTACTTATTAAAAACAGCTGTTTTAATTCCATCAACTCTTGTTTCACATAAGACCTAGCATAGTAAATGCCATTATAGTAAACACCAACCCCAGCACACTGATAAGCTCGACGAATACAGCCAGCATTAAGGAGTTGGTTAATATCCGTCCTTTTGTCTTGGGTAAAAAGGAGATACCTGAAGCACATACCCTCCCCTTCCATGCTCCTGAAAAGGCAAAGGATAAAGCTGCGATGACACTGCAGGCAAGAACGGTAAAACCGCTGCCACCTGTAGCCGGCAATTGAGGCACTACTGAGGTTATAATAAGTATCAAAATGATTAGGCCATAGAAGGTTTGCGACATCGGTATAGAAGCTAATATTATTACATTCCTGATCTGTTTGGGCTCCCGAGATAATATAGCTGTCCCAGCTGAGGCAGCAGTGGAAATACCTATAGCTGAGCCGGTCACCCCCCCAGCTAACGCTATCCCCCCCCCGAGAGTGGCTACAGATACTGGATCAAGTAACATTTTAGCTTCTCACTTCTAAGATTTTACTCCAATTAATACAGACGGCCGTTTCCTCAGTATGAATGGACTAAATTCTCTGCCACCTCCCTCGTAGAATTTGAATAGGAACTCGACAAAGCATAGCCTAAGGGCATGGATAAAACAAGCAAGACCAGCAAGCATCATGTTAATAAGGTGGCCAAAAATTAGGATAACAACGGCTACAATACCACCAATGACAGCCCCAAGGAAGGGGAGAGTAGGTAACCACTCTGCCATCATATTAAAGACTGTCGCCAGATAAAATGTGGCTAAACCTACTCCAGCTAATCGGCTATATGACATAATATCGCCTAAAAGCCCGGTTAGGTCAAATATCCAAAAGAGGCCTCCTAAAAAAATGCCCTTCTGCCTTACAGAAGAAGCAATGACTAACACCAGACTTGCCACTAAAGCATACCCCAAAATAGAATATGTTTGTGTAGTCAACAGCGGTATATCAACACGGAATATAGTATGGAGCATGATAGGTATTCCACAAATTTGAAGGCCAAATATCCCGATTTTGCTGGGCACTACCCCCTTCTGCCTCTCCTTTATCCCTCTAATGAGCGCCAGCATATGGCCTATGTTTACATGAATCAAACCTATGAGTAATGCGAGCATTATGAATGTTATAGGGTTGCCGAGTATTCTTTCAACTCCAGCGGAGAGGACTAAACTCTCAACCCCAAAGAATCTATAAAAATCCCCCATATAGGTCCCAGTAAGTAAACCAATAATTAAACCAACACCGCTACTTATATAAAGCAACCTCTGAAATAACTTAAAGCCCTCAGATTCCGTATCATCAACAAGTTTAGGTAGGAGAAATCTGGTGCCTAGCATAAGGCCCGCAGCATAAACTACATCAGCTAGCATAAGGCCAAAGAAGAAAGCAAAGGAGCAGGCTATGATAGGCGTTGGGTCCCATTCCCTATATTTGGGGATAGCAAATAGGTTTACTACAACCTGAAATGGTCTAAGCGCGGTGGGATTCTTCATCTTGGTAGGTGGTTCTTCTGAAGGCTCTGGCCTTCTGGTATCAATAAACACATAGTCTACGTTCTTCCTAAGTTCAAAAACCGCTGACTCAAGGTTACCCTCTGGTATCCACCCCTCAACTAAGGTTACATATTTGGCTTCACAGGCTTTGGTTAAAACCGACAGCCTCTGGTTTTCAGCCATCAACGCTCCTCGCAAGAGGGCAATCCTTTCCAGTTCCTGCTTAACCTTACTCCGGAGTTCTTGATAGAATTTGTTCGATTTCTCCTCAAGCCTATGAAGCTCATCTTCGCTCTTCTCCAGAAACTCACCCAGGGTTAAATCCCTGTCTGGTATCGGCAGAATTTTGCCTTCAGCACCGCTAATCAGAGACTCTACGGTCTCCAGGTTTTCCATCTTACCGATGGCATGGACAACAGTTTCGTTATCTGCCACGCCGACGGCACTTTCCAATAAGTTTGCTTCCAGTTCATCATGCAAAGTTTCATATGCCTCGGTCGGCAGTGTGAAAACCCTAGAAAAAAGGTAATCCCCAGAAAACTTCAAGTCTCCTAATCTAATCCCATAGCGCTGGGGAAGAGAGCCGAGATACTTTTTCTGCTCTGTTAGTGCTTTAATCTCCTCATCAATTCTGACCGCTTTCTGGTATAGTTCAGTGAACCTGGTGTATAACGACCTTACTTCCCTACCGATTTCGCCAAAGGGTCTAGTATATATCACCTCAACGTCTTCCCCTGGCGACACCCGCTGTTTCTCGGTTATGTAACCCAGTAGGTCACTAACAAAAGCTGATAGCTCACTAACCTCCTTTTGTTGGCTTTCAATGGCGGCTCTATCCACAGGCTGTAATTCTTCACCCTGCTCAACATGAAGAACCCCGACTCTATGTAAGGTCTTGAGAGTCTGCTCTGAGTAATCTTTTAACGTGATTACTCTAACGTTGACCATAGGTTCAGGGGAATTGAGGATTACAGGTATCATTCCAGCTTGGCTCCGGTGATTATCTTAACTGTGCGCTCTACAACTTCCTCCATCTTCTTTCTGGCGCTGGTTCTAAGCTCGGAAGCTTTCTTCTTGGATTCTTCAATCTCTTGATTTGCCTTCCCCCTAGCCTTATTTAGAATCTGCTCACACTCCCTCTTTTGCTCATCCAAGGGCATCTCAGCAGAGAGAATTCTGCTGGCTTCCTCCTTGGCTTTGAGGATAATTTCATTAGCTCGGCTTCTAGCCTCTTCAAGAGTCTTTTCCGCCTCATTTTCAATGCTTTCTATACTGCTTGTAATTTCTTCGGCAGACATAGCACACACCTTTCTGAAAAATTCCTGAGGCTCACACGCGAACCTGTCTGCGACACCATAGATTACAAAAGAGGACTATTACGGTTCTGGCGCCTCACCTGAAGAAACCGTGTTGCCACTCAGGATCGATTGCTTAAAAATCCCTTAAGCCGACACAATTATAGCAAAACCTCTCCCCGCAGTAAAGGAGCGAGGCCATACTTCTTCCCAGTTTGCCAAGTTTTTGCCAATTTTTTACTCAGAAGGGGGTGCTGTTTGGATGATGAGGGGTTATAATTAAAGTAGGAAGGAGGTGTGTTATGGTCAAATATGTATCTGTTTGTGTGCGCGTCATAGATGGCGACACCTTTGTTACCGATACCGATGTTACCATACGATTAGCACGCGTTGATACCCCTAAAAGCGGCACACCTACCGGGGATAAAGCTAAAGCCCAATTATCTGATATGATATTAGGGAAACCCATAACCTACGAGTCGGTAGCTACAGATCACTATGGAGAAACTGTCGCAGAGGTATGGGTAGACGGCGATAACGTCAACGATTATATGAGAAGCCTAGACTATATTCCGCATTAATGATGACTAAAGCAAGCATTGAGCCAGTCCTTCACCTCCTCCTTGGCGAGTATGGCAGTTGTCAGTGGCAACCACGAAATAGTCCGCTCGCAGTGCTAGTTCAAACAATCCTTTCACAGAACACCTCCGATGTAAATTCCAGACGAGCTTTTAACTCCCTCTTGGCTTCTTTTGATAGCTGGGAAAGTGTGGCTGCCACTGACGTCAATGATATTTCTACTGCCATAAAAATGGGTGGATTGGGAGACATTAAGGCAAAGCGCATCAAGGCGGCACTTGGTGAGATAAAGCGAAAGCAAGGCAAGCTTGAACTCGACTTCCTCAATCAACTCCCTCTGGCCGAGGCTAGAGATTGGTTAAAGCAGCTGCCCGGGGTGGGGAGCAAGACTGCCAGCTGTGTGCTGCTTTTCTCTCTGGGCAGACCCGCCCTGCCGGTGGATACTCACGTCCTCCGCGTAGCAAAAAGGCTGGGGCTGATTGAGCCCAAGACGTCTGCCGAACAAGCCCATAGACTGCTGGAAAGCCTAGTGCCAGCCGATAGTGTTTACCAATTTCATCTGTTGATGATAGAGCAT
>DAOWAU010000036.1 GCA_030634425.1 Dehalococcoidia bacterium | reverse complement strand
ATGCCCTCCCTGCCGTGTTTCTTGCCCCACTTCTGGGCATGCTGGCTGACAGGTATGGTCGGAAGCGGGTGCTGGTGCCATCCCTTTTCCTGTTCGGGGTGGCTGGCGCTGCCTGTGCCCTGACCAGGGACTTTCATACCCTGCTCATCCTGCGGGTATTGCAAGGGATGGGGGCGATAGCCCTGGGTCCCCTCAGCGTGACTATGGTAGGCGACCTATTCTCGGGGAGGCGGAGAGCCGAGGCTATGGGGCTGAATGCCAGCGTATTGTATATCGGTATTGCTGTCTATCCCCTGATCGGTGGCGCTGTGGCGAACTTTGCCTGGAATTACCCCTTCCTGTTGTCACTGGCGGCGATACCTATCGGGGTTCTGGTACTGCGACGGTTAGATATCCCCGAGCCCAGGATTAGGCAGAATTTTCGTGAGTACTGGGGCGGCACTTGGCGCTACCTGAAGGATAGGAGGGTAGCCAGTGCTTTTGCCGCAGGCATAATCGTCTTCATCCTTCTCTATGGCTCCTATCTAACCTATCTCAGCATCTACCTGGGGAGCTCCTTTAATGCCTCGCCCTTCGTCACCGGCGCTATCCTTTCCGCCTCGTTTGGGGTCACTGCTCTGGTTTCATCCCAGCTGGGAAGGATACTGAGGTTTGCCTCCGAAACCACCTTGGTTAAGCTCGGTTTTGTTCTCTACAGTATAGCTCTGGCGTTGCTCCTGATTATGCCACGATTGGGATTCACGCTGATACCGGCGATTATTCTTGGAGCCGGCCATGGCCTAATTGTTCCCTGCTTACTGACCTATCTCACCGGATTGGTCCCGTCTGAATATCGGGCGGGGTTTATGTCGGTAAATTCGGTGATGATGCGGTTGGGTCAAACCCTGGGGCCGGTGGTTTTTGCTCTGGTCTATAGCTATGCCTCTTTTAACGGCGTATTTTTCTATGCCGCCATTATGGCGTTAGTTGCCGCTGCTGTCGGCTTTATTGGAGGGAGGGTAATGCGCTAATAGAAGTGTTATTTAGCGCTCTACCTCACCCCCTTTATCCCCCTCTCCGTAATATGGAGATGTATTCGTAGCATGAGGGGGAAGTAATTAAAAAGAGGGGCGAAAGCCCCTCTTAAACACCCTGATAAATAGGCTGGCAGCGGGGGCAGAAGTAGCTGCCGCGGTTGCGAATGGGGATGCGCTGAATGGGGGTGCCACAGTTGGGGCAGGGCTCGCCACCCCGGTGGGCGACCTGAAACTGAAAATGGGCTGTCCCCGGTTCGCCATCAGGGCGAAGGTAAGTAGATACGCTAGCCCCCTTATTGCCGATGGCTGATATTAACACCTGCCGAATAGCCTGGTGAAGTCGTTCTACCTCGCTCTGAGTGAGGCTTCCCCCTGACCTTAGCGGATGGATTCCGGCAGTGAACAGGGCTTCATCGGCATACATATTGCCTATACCGGCAACGAAGGTCTGGTCGCAGAGGAGGGCTTTTATCGGTGCTGTGCGATTACTCAGGCGCTCGAGCAGAATCTGAGGGGTGAAGCTGGCTTCCAGGGGCTCAGGGCCAAGCTTGCCGACAATACTATCTATATCCTCCACCAGCCACATCGTCCCCAGCTTACGCATGTCATTGAACTGGAGTTGGGTCTCTTTATCCAGATGGATTATGGCGCGGGTGAATCTATCGGGTTCAGCCGAGGCTGGTTTCAGCAGCAGAGAGCCGGTCATTCTCAGGTGGATAACCAGCGCCTCGCCGCTGCTCAGGGCGAAGATGAGATATTTGCCCCGTCGAGCTACCCCGGTGAGCCTCTGTCCGATGAGTCGAGAGCAGAATTCTTCCACCGAGGGCTGGCGCACCGCCCCGGTCCAGAGCAGAGTGACGCCGGTAATACAGCGGCCGACAATATGGGGCAGTAGCTCGTTCTTTATCGTCTCTACTTCGGGAAGCTCGGGCATGTCAGGCTTATTCCATCTCCCCCCAGTTGTTGCCGGTCTTGATATCCACCTTCAGTGGGACGCTGAGGGTTAAGGCGGTGGTCATTACCTGTGGCACCAGCTGGCGCATTGTTTCCAACTCTTCCCGGGGTACTTCAAAGATAAGCTCATCGTGCACCTGAAGCAGGAGCTTGCTTTTCAGTCGGCGCTCGTCCATTTCCCGGTGGAGGTTGACCATAGCCACCTTTATGATGTCGGCTGACGTTCCTTGCACCGGCATATTGATCGCCATGCGCTCAGCAGCTTCTCTCACCTGTCGGTTGGGGGAGTTGATTTCGGGGATAAAGCGCTTTCTGCCCAGCAGTGTTTGAACATAGCCGGCTTCCCTTGCCTGCTCTTTGGTGGATTCCAGGTATTGTTTGACCCCAGGGTATTTGTCAAAGTATGAGGCGATGAATTGAGCCGACTCTTCCCGTGATAGCCCTGTTGCCTGCTCTAGCCCGTAATCGCTCATACCATAGATAACCCCGAAATTAACTGTCTTGGCCAGGCGGCGCATATCTTTGGTTACCTTTGAGGCATCCACGCCGTAGAGCTGGGCAGCGGTGGCAGTGTGAATATCCTCATCCTGCTGGAAGGCGTTTAACAGCCTTGAGTCCTGGGACAGGTGAGCTAGGGCGCGAAGGTCAATCTGGGAATAGTCTCCAGCGAGGAGGCAGGAGCCGGGTGGGGCGATAAAGGCTTGCCTGATTTTCCTTCCCGCCTTGCCTCGAACCGGGATATTTTGCAGATTGGGCTCGCTGGAGGAAAGCCGACCGGTGGCTGTCTTTGTCTGGTTAAAGCTGGTATGCACCCGACCTGTTTTGGGGTTTATCAGGTTGGGCAGGGTATCAATATAGGTCGACTTGAGCTTGGCTAGCTGGCGGTAGTCTAAAATAAATTCTATTACGGGGTGGGCTCCGCGCAGCTCCTCCAGTACCGAGGCCCCGGTGGAATAACCGCCCTTGGTTTTGCGGGTTGGCGGTAGTTTCAGCTCCTCAAAGAGGATACAGCTCAGTTGTTGGGGCGAGTTTATATTGAATTGATGACCAACATTGTTATATATCTCTGTCTCCAGCTGGAGTAGCTGCTCACCGAGGCGATGGGACATCTCCCTCATTAGCTCTGTATCTAGGGCGACACCGTTCCTCTCCATGGTGACCAGCACTGGCACCAGTGGCATCTCAACCTCGGAGAACAGTTGCCATACCCCCTGCTGGTGAAGCTCCCTGCTTAGTAACTCAGCCAGTTGTCCGGTGATGTCAGCATCGGCGCAGGCGTAATCGGCAGCCTGCTTTATTTCTACCTGCGACATGGAAATCTGCTTGCTCCCCGAGCCAATAAGAGCGGTGATGGGTGTCATTTCAATACCCAGCTTGCTGAAGGCGAGGGTTTTCAAGCCTAAGGACTTTTCCCCCAGCAGGTAGGCGGCGACCATGGTGTCAAAACTGAGGTTATTAACCTCTACCCCATGTTCAGCCAGTATTGTCATATCATACTTGCCGTTGTGAGCAAGCTTGGCTAAAGAAGTATCCTCCAGCAGGGGCTTGAGTCCGTTGATGACCTGTTCGAGGGGTAGTTGCTCCACCTCTCCAAAGCCGACATGACCGATAGGGATGTAGTAAGCCTCGCCCGGGGTGGGCGATATGGATATGCCTACCAGTTGTGCCGATATAGCATCCAGGCTTGTCGTCTCTGTGTCGAAGGCGAAAGATTCGGCCGCTGACAGGCGATTTAGCAGCTCGTTAAAGGCTGGAGTGGTATTTACAATGTGGTAGGCTCGTGGGCGTGCGGGCTCAGTTTCGACCTGAGGGGAGCCTGGGGGTGCTTCCACTTCGGGCAATCTGGATAACAGGCTGGCAAACTCCAGCTCGCGGAAAAGCTCGGCTACCTGCTGGCGGTCATAGTGGCTGACATGACAGTCGTCAAGGTCGAGGGTGAGCGGTACCTGGGTAACGATAGTCGCCAGTTGTTTACTCTGGCGGGCAACCTCTTCATTTTCTCGCAGTTTCGTCTGGAGCTTGGCTGGGGTTACCTCGTCGATATGGGCATATATTTCTTCTATGGTGCCAAATTGCTGGATGAGCTTGGCTGCTGTTTTCTCACCGATGCCGGGGACGCCGGGGATATTATCCGAGGGGTCACCCTCTAATCCTTTGAGGTCGGCAATATACTCAGGCTTGATGCCATATCTCTTGATTACTGCCTCTTCATCATAGAGCGTGGTATCGCCAAAGGTCCGCCTGGGGTAAAATACCTTTACCTTGGGTGACACCAGTTGGGTGGCATCAGCATCGCCGGTAACGATTACGGTGTCAATACCCTGGCGGCTGGCCTGCTCGCTGAGTGTGCCCAGGACATCGTCTGCCTCATAGCCATCAAGCTCAAAGATAGGGATGTGGAAGGCTTCCACTAGCTGTCTGACCCGCCCCAGTTGGTCGACCAGTTCATTGGGGGTTGGGGGGCGGTGCGCCTTATACTGGTCAAACATCCGGTGCCTGAAGGTAGGCGCCTTTTTATCGAAGGCGATGGCACAGTGGGTGGGTTTAAGCTCGCTTATCGCCTTGAGTAGGATGAGGGCGAAGCCATAAACGGCGCCCACCATCTCTCCGGTCTTGCTCACTGTCAGGGGTGGTAGGGCGTGGAAGGCACGATGCACCAGGGCATTGCCGTCAAACAAAACTAGGCGCGCCTTTTTCATAGTTTAATTATAGCAGAGTAGAAGGACTTGGACGACGTTTTGTCGGCTTTGTTGTTGGTCAGGCTATCTCAGGTAACTCCTTTAGTGATTTATCAGTTTTCGTGATATACTGAGGGGCATAAAGGGAGCTTTTACCTCCGCAAAAACTATGTTTTGCGCAGGGTCAGGAAGTTAATTTGAAAGGTAAGGATTTGCTTTCAATATCTGACCTCGGCAGTGAGGACATTCGCTCACTTATTTCGGACGCTGTAGATATGAAGGTTAAGGGCTGGCTTTCTTTACTTAGTGGAAAGACATTAGCCCTTATATTTGAGAAGCCCTCGTTGAGGACTCGGGTTAGCTTTGAGGTGGCAATGCGCCAGCTTGGTGGGGAGAGCATTTATCTCTCTCCGGAAGAGGTTGGCTTGGGGAAGCGCGAGTCAGTTCCAGATGTAGCCCGTGTCCTCAGTCGTTATGTAGATGTTATTGCTGCCCGCACCTTTTCTCACCAAACCTTGGAGATTCTAGCTGGCTATTCCGATATACCGGTGATAAATGCTTTGTCTGATTTGGAGCATCCGTGCCAGGCTTTGGCGGACCTTTTAACCATTTACGAGAAGAAGGGGGAGCTAGAGGGATTGACCCTGGCTTTTGTCGGCGATGGTAATAATGTGGCTCATAGCCTTCTACTGGCTGCTTCGCTCGCCGGGATGAATTTCAGGATTGCTTCCCCAGCCGATTACGGGGTTCAGGAGAAAATATTGTCTCTGGCTCAAGGCTACACTCTTGATAGGGGTGCCGAAGTGCTGTGCACCGAGGAGCCAGGATTGGCAGTTAGCGGGGCTGATGTAGTTTACACTGACGTGTGGACGAGTATGGGGCAGGAGGCTGAGGCTGACCAGCGACGCCAGGCGTTTGCCCGCTACCAGGTGAGTAGTGAACTTCTCTCTTTGGCTAAAGAGGACGCCATATTGATGCACCCCTTGCCAGCACATCAGGGCGAGGAGGTGGCTGAGGGCATTTTAGACAGCCCCCAATCAGTGGTCTTTGACCAGGCTGAGAATAGGATGCACATGCAGAAAGCGTTATTGGCATTTATGTTGGGTGGCCTGGAGATACCGCTGGCTGGCTATCGATAAGAGGGTGGTATGAGCAAACCGGTGGTGGCTATTATTGGTAGGCAGAATGTAGGTAAGTCGACTCTGCTAAATCGGGTGGCAGGTAAGCCGATAGCTATTGTGGAAGACTTGCCGGGGACAACCCGTGACCGGGTAATGGCCAGTGTTTCGTGGCAGGGGAGCGAGTTTACCATAGTTGATACCGGTGGTCTAGAACTAACCCCCGACTCTGCTATCGGTCAGGGGGTTAAAGAGCAGGCAGAGGTGGCTATTGTTGAGGCTGATATTATTATTTTTTTAGTGGATGTCAGGGATGGGATAACGCCCTCTGACCTGGAGATAGTTGATGTGCTTCGTCGGGTGAGCAAGCCCCTGGTGTTGGTGGCTAACAAGGCGGATAATGAGCAGATGGAAACCCAGGCGGCGGAATTTTATCCATTGGGGCTCGGTGAGCCATTGGCTATTAGTGCCCATCATGGTCGGGGGGTGGATAAACTACTAGACAGGGTTATCTCTCTACTACCAGCGCCATCACCGGTCGAGGCTGAGCCGGAGATTATGAAGGTGGCTATCGTGGGTAGACCTAATGTCGGCAAGTCAACCCTGTTGAATGCCCTTTTAGGCGAAGAGCGAGTCATTGTTGCTGATACCCCGGGGACTACTCGCGATGCCATAGATACCTCGGTTGACTTTGGCGGGCAAAGTGTGTTACTTATTGATACCAGTGGTATTAAGCGGCGGGGACGGTTAGGGGCAGGGGTGGGGCGGTATAGTGTTATCCGTGCCCTGCGTGCTATCGACCGGGCTGATGTAGCCTTACTTATTCTTGATGCCACCGAGCTGGTTACGGCTCAAGATACGCATATCGCCGGTTATATTCAGCAGGCGGCTAAAGGGATTGTACTGGTAGTTAATAAGTGGGACTTGGCTGAGGCCAAGGACACAGATGGGTGTAGCAGGTACATCAGGCGCCAATTCAGGTTCATCCCTTACGCGCCAGTGATGTATATTTCAGCTAGGTTTGGGCAGGGGGTAGATAAGATTATGCCTCAGGTATATCAGATATATCAGGAGAGGCTTAAGCGACTGCCTACCGCCGCCGTCAATAGTGTAGTTCAGCAGGCAGTAGCGGCTCACAGCTTGCCCCGAAAGGGCAGCAAGCAGCTAAAGATTCGCTATGCCACTCAGGCTGAAGTAAACCCACCAACCTTTGTCTTTTTCGTTAACGATGCCAGGCTAATACATTTTTCCTATCAGCGTTACCT
>DAOWAU010000056.1 GCA_030634425.1 Dehalococcoidia bacterium | reverse complement strand
CTTGAAGCACTTTCGGCAGTGGGTACAGGCGTAATCACACTTCTCCCTCCCCGGAATATCCCTTAATGGTTTGTAACTACAAAGGAAGGCAATCTTGGTGTCAGCGGGAACCAGCTCAATGAGGTTCAGCGGGCATTCAGCTACGCAGAGTCCACATCCGGTACACTTCTCTCGGTTTACCACAACTACCTTTTTCTCTGGGTCTATGAATATCGCATTCACGGGACATACCTTGACACAGTCTTCGAGACCCAAGCAGGCGAAGGGGCATCTCTTATAGCCGCTGAGGAGTTGTGCCGCTCCTTTACATGTATCTACTCCTGAATATTGGTATATAGTCTCTGAGTTTCCATTACAGTGGATAAGAGCCTTTTTGTGCATCGCTTCCACATCCAGGGTCATGCCAAGAGCCTTTTCCAGTTGCTCCAGCCTCTCGGCGTCCTGCAGCACCAGAGCGCACGGCGTCTTGGTGACTAAGTCCGGGTCATGTGTCAGTGCCTGGGCATAGCCAAAACAGCCAGGCTTGCCACAAGCACCGCAGTTTGTTCCAGGCAAGATAGCGTTTAGCTCCTCCGTTTTTTCCAGCCCTTTTACTTTTTGTGGGACCTTAATATATACCAGGTATATTATTAACCCGGCGACTAATCCTATGCCGATGAGTGCACCTATTGGAATCATGTCTCTAAAAATCCTCCACCTGTATTATATTAATTCTTATATCATTCCTCCAAATCCAGAGAAAGCGAGACCGAGGAGCGTTGCTATGAGAAAGGCTACGGGCAGTCCCCTCATCGACTTGGGGGTGTTGGCTGTTTCCAGTTTCTCCCGTATCCCTGACATCATTGCCAGAATCAGGGTAAAGCCCGCACCAGCGCCTAGCGCAGCAACTACGCTTCCAGAGAGTGAAAAGCCCTCTATTCTGTTTATCAGGGTGATACCAAGAACCGCACAGTTGGTGGTGATAAGTGGCAGGTATATCCCGAAGGCAAAATAAAGTTGGGCATTTGTCTTCTTGATGAATAGCTCTATAATCTGGACTAGCGTCGCTATCACCAGTATGAACATAACGATGTACATATACTCAATGTCAAAAGGAATAAGGATATAGGCTTCGATGAGCCAGGCGGCAAGGGCGGAGATGGTCATTACAATGGTAACTGCTGCCCCCATGCTGAGGGCACTACCTAGGTGCTTGGAGACGCCGAAGAAGGGGCAGAGCCCCAGGAATCTCACTATGATGAAGTTATTGATTAAAGCCATGCCGATGAATATGACAATGAGTTCATTCACTCTTCATCACCCCCCTCCATCTGAATATTGCCATTATCAGTCCGATGACCAAGAATGCTCCTGGCGGAAGGATGAGCAGTGCTATGGGTTGCTCGCCGAGAACGGGCAGGGTGAAAAAGTGGAAGCCGAATACCGATAGATTGCCGGTTCCGAGTGTCTGTCTGATGGCCGATATCATGAGCAGGGCTATCATGAACCCGACAGTCATCCCCAGAGCGTCGGCCGTAGAGTGGAGTATCGGGTTCTTGGAGGCAAAGGCTTCGGCTCGAGCGAGTATTATGCAGTTTACCACTACCAGGGGAAGGAATATGCCTAATGATGCATGCAGGTCAGGGACATAAGCCTGAAATTGGAGGTCGACCATGGTGACCAGGCTGGCAATTATGACGATAAATATGGGGATTCTGGTTATGGTGGGGATGAAGTTCCTTATGGCGGCTACTATTATGTTAGCCCCAAGGAGGACAATGACAACTGCTAAGGTCATGCCCAGTGCATTATCAAGCGTGGTGGTGACGGCTAGGGTGGGGCATAAGCCGAGGGCGAGAACAAAAACTGGATTAGAGATAATTAATCCCTTGGTAAACTCCTTGTGAAATTTACCCATTTTCACTTTCCTTGCTCCCTATCCTTTATTAATTTGATCTTTTCCATGGCGGCGGCTCTAACGGCCTTAATAACCGCGGAGGAACTCATTGTTGCCCCGGTTATAGTATCTACCTGCCCACCATCTCGCCTTCGTGCCACCTCATCAGCGCTTAATCCAGCAAATTGGTCGGTGAAGTAGCTCTCGGTTATTCTGTTGCCTAACCCTGGGGTCTCGACTTGGGAGATTATGCTTATCCCTTTTAATGTGTTCTCATCCTCAAGCCCGACCAGGATGTTAATTTCCCCTCCGTAGCCCTTGCCCACGGCGACAAAGGCATAGCTAACCTTGTCTTCAGTAGAGTATATGATGTATATCTCATTTTCAAGGTCGTAACGGCTCATATCGGGGAATAAGTCGAAAAGCAGGCGCTGTATTTTCTGTTCCTTCTGCCATTCAATCTTCTCCCGGGTAAGATTGTCAGTAAGGCTAAGCAGGCCAACTGATATCGCCACCACTGCTGTAAGCACTATCACGGGGTAAAATTTCTTCAAGGTGTTTTTAGCTGACACTTTCTGCCTTCTTTACTACTAAGCCATATGGCCTAATCTTGGTGAATCGGTCGATAAGGGGGGTAACGGCGTTCATGAACAGGATAGAGTAGCACACCCCCTCGGGCATTCCGGCGAACTGCCTTATGATTATTGTTAGCGCCCCCACGCCGACAGCGAATATCATTTTCCCTCTGTTAGTCAGGGGGCAGGTTATATAGTCCGTGGCCATAAAGAAAGCTCCTATCATAAGTCCTCCGGCGAGGATGTGGAACAGGGGGTCCTGCCCGAAGCCAAGGCTCATTAGAGCTACAGTCCCGATGTAAATCGCTGGAATTCTCCAGTTTATTATGCGCAATCCCAGGAGTAGAGCGCCGCCAATTAATATCAGGAGGGCTGAAGTCTCCCCCATGGAGCCGGCGGTATTGCCCATGAACATTGCCTGGTAGAGGGACAGCTTATCCGCTGGCCAGACAAAGCTCTCACTCAGGGGGGTAGCGGTGGTTACTGCGTCGGGCATAACGGGCATAAAGCGTGTCGGCGTCCAGGTCGTCATTTCCGCCGCGAAGGAGACGCTCATAAAAGCCCTGCCGCCTAGGGCGGGGTTAAAAATGTTGTGCCCCAGACCGCCGAAGGCTTCCTTGACAATGGCAATGGAGAATATGGCACCGATGGCTACCATCCACAAAGATATCGTCGGTGGCAGAATCAAGCCGAGGAGGAGCCCGGTGACCACAGCGCTCCCGTCCATAATGAAGGGCTGCCCTCTTATCTTCTTGGTTACATATTCGGTGGCTATCGCTGCTCCTATGCTGACGCCTATTACTGAGAGGGCATGATGCCCGAAGAAATAGATGGCAGCACCGGTGGGAAACATGAGGGCAATCACCACCAGATACATTATCTTGCTTACCGAGAGCCCTTTCCACAGATGTGGGCCCGGTGAGACTAAGAATTGTCTCTCCTGCGTCATTTCTTAACTGCCCTCTTCGCCAGTTCTTTTTTAGCTACCTTTATGTACTGCACTATGGGTATGTTTGCTGGGCAGATGTAAGCACAGGCTCCACACTCAAAGCAGTCAATGAGGTAGAACTTCTCGCACTCCTCATAGTTACCAGCCTTGGCATGTCTGGCTAGACTGGTGGGCATAAGACGCATAGGACAAACCTCTATACACTTGCCACAGCTTATGCAGTCCTGCTCTGTTACCGGTACTCCCTTCTTCACTAACACCGCGTTCGTTCCCTTAACTGTAGGAAAATCAAGGTCGAACTGGGAGAAGCCCATCATGGGTCCACCAAGGATGACCTCGTCGGCTTTCCCATCTATCCCGCCGCAGTAGTCTATGAGATGCCTTAGCGGGGTGCCGAACCTGGTCAAAAGGTTTTTCGGATTCTTAACAGCACCGGTGATGGTTACCACCCTTTCGACGAAGGGTCTGCCTTCAACCACGGCGTCGTGAATCGCCTTAGCGGTGCTTACATTGTGGACCACCGTGCCAACATCTAAAGGCAGCCCACCGATGGGAACCTCTCTGCCCAATAGCAATTCTGTCAGAATTTTCTCGGCTCCCATGGGATACTTCGATTTTAGAGGGACTATCTTGAACTCCTCGTGGAGCCCCATATCTGTTATCAGCTTCTCCATGTGGTCTATGGCGTCTTCTTTGTTGTCTTCTATGGCGATGTAGGTATTCTCAGGGGAGATTACCTTCCTTATGATATTTAATCCGGAGAGTACCTTCTCCCCGTATTCCAGCATTACCCTGTGGTCTGAGGTTATATAGGGCTCGCAC
The DNA here is from genome assembly GCA_030634425.1 of Dehalococcoidia bacterium. The sequence continues at coordinate 1,074 of DAOWAU010000056.1, read as the reverse complement.
TCGCAGCCATTGAGGATGACGGTGTCTATCTTCTTATCCTTGGGCGGCGAGAGCTTAACATGGGTGGGGAAGGCAGCTCCTCCAAGTCCCACCATGCCTGCTGCTCTTATCCTGTCTAAAATTTCCTTCACGGAGAGAGCCTCAGGGTCCTCGGGTGGTTCAAGTTCTACCCATTCATCTTTGCCATCGGAGGTTATCACCAGAGCTTCTATTAGCTGGGCAGTGGGTGGATTTACCACCATGGTGGTACCGGTTATCTCGCCGGATACGGTGGCGTGAACAGGGGCGTTGACATACTTTTCTGAATCGCCTATCTTCTGGCCGGTCAGTACCTTATCCCCTCTCTTGACCACAGCCTCGCAGGGTGCTCCTATATTCTGGTGGAGGGGGATGATTACTGCTTCGGGCAAGGGTGTCTGCTCAATGGGGTTTTTGGCGGTAAGCTTGCTATGGGGCACCTTCACTCCATAGCGAGTGCCCTTCTTTTTGAGCCTCAGATTCAACTTATTCATCTTATTGCCTTTCGCCTAGATACTGAGATAATCCGGAAGAGCGATGTATTGTCCTCTCGGCATCTACTATGAGACACTCCACATCATCCAGCGATTCAACCAACTTCATGCCCTCATAAGGCCCCATGACAAAGCCCCCGGTTGCCAGGGCATCAGCCCGTGTGCCGTTTTCCGCTATTATGGTGACGCTGATGCACTCCTGCGCCGAAAAGCCTGTCTTTGGATTGATGATATGATGGGCTTTCTTCTCGGGGTCGAAGTATCGCTCGTAGTTTCCTGAGGTCGCTATTGATTTATCCGAGAAACTGAAGGTGGCGAGGCTCTGACTGGTATTATCTGGATTCACCAGAGCAACGTTCCATGGCTCTCCATTTGGCTTAGAACCTAGTGTGCTCATATCTCCGCCGGCGTTTACTAGGGCGTGTTTGATGCCCATGTCTTCAAGAACTTCTAACGCTTCGTCTACAGCATAGCCCTTGGCAATTCCGCCGAGGGTTATTTTCATCCCATCTACCTTGAAGTATACCTCGTCGTCAATGCCTATTTTCTCCCAGCCGACCAG
>DAOWAU010000115.1 GCA_030634425.1 Dehalococcoidia bacterium | reverse complement strand
CTTCTTAATATAAAACGAAAAAAAGGAGCTTTTGTTACAAGTTACAAGCTCCTTTTACAGAAGAATGATGGATATTAGCAGTGATGGGAAGCCTAAATCTTCCTGCCGACCGGAATCACATAGAGGGGCACCTCATTTTGGGGCATACCAAGAAGGTTCCTCACCCATTTATCATTAAAAGCGCCAACAGTTACCATGCCCAAGTCAAGAGCCACTGCCTGTAGATAGATATTCTGGGCAGCATGACCTGCTTCCATATGAACATACCTCTCGCCTCTGCTGCCATACTTTTTCGTTGCCCTCTCATAAACCGCTGCGATGACAATGTCTATGGCACCTTCCTCAACCCAGTTCTGACCCCAAGCGGCTATAGCCAGCTCTTCCCTGACATCCAGGTCGCTAATTCTGAGCAGTTCGTGTCCTTCAGGCTTATACTTATACACGCCGGTGGCAAGGCCTCCGACATCACCCACCACTAGATAAACCTCCAGCGGATATAACGCCCCTGCCGAGGGCGCGGTGCGGCTTCCCCATTCCGCTGTTATCCCCTGGGCCGCCCAGAGAAGCTGAGAGACCTCGTCAAGCGTCAAGGGTACATCGGCATATTCTCTGATAGACCTTCTTTGAAGCAGTGCCTCTTCTATCGATACCTCGCTCTCCAGCCTGGGCTCAGGCAATGTTATAGTGGCGAGATATTCCGACGGTGGCACAGTATCTGCTGTTGAAGAACCGACTGGTTGGGGGACACAGGCAGAGCAAGCCAAGACTAGCAAAAGGGCTGGCAATAAAACAGCCGAACGATTCAGGTTCATTTCCGCTTCCCCACAGTCAAAAGCCAAGATATTCCAGCGACACCCTAATTATAGCAGGAGGCGCCTGCTTATAATAGATGTGAAGCAGTGTTTAACTTCCATAGATTGGCGGGGTATAATGGAAAGCAGGAGGTATCACTATTCAGGAGGCAGCGATGACAATTCAGATCGGAAACTACTATGAAATCCTTTCACCGCGGTGTACCGTTCTCGTCTCTACTATGGACAAAGAAGGCAGACCCAATGCCGCTCCCTTCAGCTTTGTCACCCCAGTCTCCTCAGACCCTCCCCTGGTGCTGTTCGCTGCTGCCCCTACCAGGCATACTCTAGCCAACGTCAGGGATACCGGAGAGTTTGTCCTTAATCTCGTTCCCGAAGAACTACTGGACAAGCTGTGGGTATGTTCAAAGGCCTTCGCCAGAGGCGTCAGCGAGATAGCGGAGGCTGGGCTCACCGAACGAGGGTCAAGAAAGGTTAAGCCACCCAGCATTGAGGAGTGCCTTGGCTGGATTGAGTGCCGGCTAGAGTTTGAGAAGGAAGCCGGGGATCACGTCTTGGTTATAGGGAGGGTAGTGAACGCTGAGGTCAAGAAGGCGTTCATCAAAGATGACAAATTCGATGTCTCGCAGGCAAAGCCAATAATGCACATCAGCGGGCGCAGATTTGTTGCTGCTGAGAGGATAGTCCACGCCCGGGGATAATCATGGCAAAACTTTGAATACTGTGCCCGCTGCCCTCGATCCCCCTTTGAAAATACCCTGTTTAGCATTTATAATTATCTATGGAATTACCTGCCCGAGGGTTTGGAAAATCGGAGGTTAGCCATAGCGATGAAAAGATGGAGACCAGTCTTTAGGTGAATGGAGGGTAATATGAAAACCGAACAAGATAAAACTATAGAAGCGCTCCAAATTGCTATCCAGATGGAAATTGATGGCAGGGAATACTATCTGAAAGCCAGTCAGGAAAGCGGCAATAAACTGGGCAAGGAGCTACTGCAGTCCCTAGCTGCTGAAGAAGAGATTCACTGCGAGAAGTTTAACGAGATATATCATGCTATCCAACATAAAAAGGCTTGGCCGGCAACGGATTTTCACCCTGACCGGGGTAAAAGATTGAGAACCGCATTTGCTCAGGCGATAGAGGGAATGGGCTCCAATGTCAAGACCCTAGCCACCGAACTCGATGCCGTGCAAATAGCCATGCACATGGAAAATAAGACCTATGATTTCTATAAAAACCGGGGGGAGAGTGCCACCTATGACACAGAGAGGGAGTTTTACCAGGCATTAGCCGGTGAAGAGAGGGCACACCACCTCATTCTGCTTGACTACTACGAATATCTCAAAGACCCAGCAGGTTGGTTTGTCAACAAGGAACGTCCTTCTTTAGACGGCGGCTGAATAAGCGTAGAAACGATGGAGGCAGAAGATATGCTGCAGATCGAGCAATTAACCGTAGCCGTGGGGGATAGGGAGATTCTGCACAACGTAAATCTTAGTATTGGAACCGGAGAGACGCATGTTCTCTTCGGCCCTAATGGCAGTGGCAAGACCACACTCCTCATGACGATAATGGGTTTCCCCAAGTACCAGATGACCAAGGGCAACATCATCTTCAACGGCAAGGATATAACCAGCTTACCTCTGGATGAGAGAGCCCGCTTAGGAATCGGACTGTCTTTCCAACGCCCTCCAGTAGTTCGAGGGGTAAAAACACGCGATATGGTTGCTGCCTGCCTCGGAGGGCATGAGGACAAGGCAGGTATTGACCAGATAGCAGGGAAAGCTGACCTAGCGGATTTTCTGGATAGAGAGATAAACTATGGGTTTTCGGGGGGTGAGATAAAGCGCTCCGAGCTAATGCAGCTAATGGCTCAAAAGCCACAGCTAACCTTGTTAGATGAGCCTGAATCCGGTGTTGACCTGGAAAACATAGTCCTGATAGGTGAACTGATAAACGAGCTGCTGGAGAAAGACCGCCCAATACACGCCCGCAAGTCCATGGGGCTTATCATCACCCATACCGGTAATATTTTGAACTATGTCAATGCCCGCACTGGGTATGTCATGCTGGATGGCAGGATAGGCTGCCAGGGAGACCCCCGCGAGATCCTGTCCGAGATTAAAGAGAAGGGCTACGAGGAATGTATCAAATGCGTTTTGAGGAATGTGCAATATGGCTAAAGTCAAATCACCCCAAAGCT
>DAOWAU010000124.1 GCA_030634425.1 Dehalococcoidia bacterium | reverse complement strand
GTCGTTATGAGCTTTTTTGAGAAGCCTCATCGTCCTTATATTCATCTCACCGCCCTCAAGAGCCAGTCTAACCAGGTCTTCGGGGGCAAAGTTGACCTGGGTGAATGTAGCATAAAAGGCTCGCTCCAAAAACGCATCTAGCTCGGTATCGGTATATCCCAGCTCCCGGGCATGGTATAAATAGGCTGCCATCCCTTTGCAAGAGATTAATAGGTTGTCCATCAGGCGGGCAACAGTAGCTTCCTTGCCGCATACCCCTTTTACCGTGCAACCTGTTCCTCTTGCCGTTTGAGCGCATTGGTAGCAAAACATATCTAGTCTTTCTCTATCAGCCATTATGATTTTTTACCCACAATCATAAATTCCATAGAGCCATACTCTATGGGCGCTTTACTAAAAGGATTGGCTCCAAGTATTACCTCAAAACCGTGTTGTTCTAACACCCATTTCAGCTCGGGAAATGTATAACTGCGGTCACTGCATATGAGTATCTTCTTTTTCCCGTCTTTCCCGATTATTTCCATTTCACATTCGACACGACATGTCATAGGGTCAAATTTAGCATCTCGAAAAAGATTCAAAGTAGTGAGAATGAATATCCCGTGTTTTTTTAAAGATTTGTGAATTGCTTTTAGTACTTTATAGTTCTCGGTATCATTCTCAAGTAAGCTAAAAGCTCCTTCACAGAGGCATACGGCAGCATCGAATTCATTTTCAAAGGGCAATTCTCTGGCATCACCAAGTCGGAAGTCAACCTGAACATTTTTCCCTTTTGCCGTTTCTTTGGCCGCTTTAATCATGCCCGGTGATAAGTCTATGGCGGTAATATTCTTATAACCTCTGGTGGCCAGGTTAATGGCGTGACGCCCGGTCCCACATCCCACATCAAGGATTTTCATTTCAGGATTGGTTAGGTACTCTTTAATCATCCACTGGACTTCATTTTCAGTATTTTGGGTGAAGGGGTAGTCTTCGTATTCAATCCCCATTTCTTCGAAAAACTCTTTATACCACTCAGGATTCATCCTTCCCCTCCTTTTTCTCTCTGAGCTGGGGGAACAGGATTACCTCGCGGATTGACTGCTGATTGGTGAGGAGCATCACCAGGCGGTCGATGCCAACCCCCAGCCCACCAGTAGGGGGCATGCCATACTCCAGCGCCAGCAGAAAATCTTCGTCAATGGTCTCTACTGCTTCACCTTCGGTATGACGTTCCTCTTGTTGCTGGAGGAAGCGCTGTCTTTGCTCTATGGGGTCGTTGAGTTCGGTAAAGGCATTGGCTATTTCCATTCCTCCGGCAAAGGCTTCAAAACGCTCCACCAGACGGTCATTATCAGGCTTTGACCTGGCCAGGGGTGACATTTCCACGGGGTAGTCCAGAAGGAAGGTGGGTTGCACTAAATTGGGTTCAACTAAGGTGGAAATAAGCTCGTCTACAAGCCGGCCCCGATTCTTTTGAGGGTCAACCTCCATTTTTAACTGTAGCATCTTACTACGGAGCGAATCAGCATCAGGATATTGGTCAAAGTCAATGCCGCTGTATTTTATGATTGCCTGGCGTAATTCCAGTCGCTGCCAGGGCGGCTTGAGGTTAAGGGTATTACCACCGAACTCAACCTTGTCGGTGTCTAAAACCTGCTGACTGATTTTGGATACCATCTCCTCCACCATGTTCATCACATCATTATAGTCAGTATAGGCTTCATAGCTTTCCAGCATGGTGAACTCGGGATTGTGCTTGATGGAGATGCCTTCATTGCGGAAAGTGCGGCCCAGCTCATAAACCTTGTCAAAGCCACCGATAATCAGTCGTTTGAGATGAAGCTCATGGGCAATGCGCAGGTAGAAATCCTGTTCAAGGGTATGGTGGTGAGTGGTAAAGGGGCGAGCCAAGGCACCCCCGGCTGCTGGCTGCAGCACTGGCGTTTCCACTTCTAAAAATCCTCGCTGATTGAGGAATTGGCGGATAGCGGTAATAACCTGGCTACGCACCCGAAAGGTCTCTTTGGTCTCAGGGTTGCTGATTAGGTCCAGATAACGCTGTCGGTATCGCTTGTCTATATCGCTAAGCCCGTGCCACTTTTCCGGTAGGGGCTGAAGCGACTTAGCCAGCAGGGTAAGGTCGCTAACGGCAATCGTTGGCTCCTTGGTTTTGGTGTGGAAAAGACGGCCGCTGGCGCCGATGATGTCGCCGATGTCAATCTCTTTAAGGAGTTGGTTCTGGTCAACCTCGAGCAGTTCACCGCAAAGAAGCTGGATTTTACCTGAGCTGTCGTGTAAATCAAGGAAGGAGATTTTCCCCATATTCCGTCTGGCGGTAATACGTCCAGCTACCGTGACGCTGGGTGAATCACCGCGCAAACCCCTGATGCTGATGGAACTGGTCTGCCCCGAGTCTTCATACTGCGCGAGTAGGGCTACCGCTTCCTGTGCCGTGTGGCTGCGATGATAGCCATAGGGGTAGGGATTAATGCCACGAGCACGAATCCTGTCAAGCTTTTCCAATCGCTGTTGAGCTATAAGGTCTAATCTGGATGTCATCTCTATCTTCTTTTACAATGATATAGGTTATTATATGCTATCTTTGCCCCATAGTAAAACAGAAGTGGTGAGGTTGATTAGCAACCTCTTTCTTCCCACCCTAGAATCGTATTTGGGGACTGTGCCCCCAACCCCCTTTAGCAATCTATCCCTCCCCTATCCTTTAAGGAGTAGATAC
>DAOWAU010000092.1 GCA_030634425.1 Dehalococcoidia bacterium | reverse complement strand
CATAACTGAGCTTGGATCTGCGGGTACATCTGTCCCTGATGCGATTGTTGCTTGTTTCTCTACCCCTCCCTCGTACAGGTGAACCGTATAGGTATCATCCGTTGCCGTCTGATTGGTTGCTGTTTTTCTGATGAGTATACGGAACTGCTGCACACCAGCACCCGTATCCGGGTTACCGGTAGGCGTTCCGAAACTTGCCAATACACCAGTAGATACATTGACAGCTGCCGTCAGCCACAAACTATCTCCTGGGGCAGGGTCTTCATCTACATCTGTATAGGATCCAGATAAGTTAGTTAGTGTAAAGGTTTCGTTATCAGGATACTGACTTTCAGTAGCAGCCAAAGCAACACCTGAGCCCACCGATATGGTGCCAAATGGAGTTGTAACAGCCACTCCAGGCAGCATCATTACTAGCAATACAGCTATAAATGAGGATAGCCCTCTGTGAATACCTGTCCTAATATGCTTATTCTTGAGCTTCTTCATTGTCGTAACTAACCAGCTTATTCTTCTCATTTTCCTATGCTTAATACCAATATAGACAGGTAAGGTAAATATTGGGGTAAAAAAGGTAAACAGTTAGGTAAAAATTGGGTAAATAATTGGTAAATATTTTGAGGAATTAGTAACTGTGGTCAGCTGGCTGATGGCGGCTTGACAAATTTATAACCTATGCCTCGCTGGCTGATGATGAGCTGAGGTTTACTGGAGTCTGCCTCCAGCTTATTGCGCAGGCGTTGGATATACACCTTAAGGTATTCAGGAGAGTCAACGTACTCTTCCCCCCACACCTTTTCCAGCAGCGCCCGGTGAGTAAGCGTGGTGTCTGCATTCATTACCAGATAATGAAGCAGGTTATATTCAGTAGGGGTTATTTTTATTGGCTGTCCGTCGACGATCACGGTTCGGGTGGCAAAATCAATGTTTAGTCTGGGGCTATGGAAGGGCTTTTCCGCAGTTTTAGATTGGGGCAGGCTAGTCCGGCGGAGGACGGCTTGTATCCGTGCCAGAAGCTCCATGTGGCTAAAGGGTTTAGTGATGTAATCATCGGCTCCCAGTTCTAACCCTTTTATCTTGTCTATTTCCTCGCCTCTTACCGTAACGATAATAACCGGCACGTTAGAGAAAGACCGAACCTCCTTTAGTACGTCAAAGCCATCCATATCAGGGAGACCAAGGTCCAGGATAACAACATCCGGCGACTCAGTCTCAGCCAGAGTTAATCCTTGACCTCCTTCAGCAGTGGATATTACGTCGACCCCAGGCCAGCGCAACTCAAAGCACAAGGAAATGGTTTCAACAATTTCTTTGGCATCCTCAATTACTAAAATCTTCATGATAGCCCTCGTTAGACAAATTATTAACCTGCCTCTCTGGCTACAGGTTTTGCAGCCCTTGCTGCCTCCTGCTCGGCAACGGGTAACGAAAAGAAGAAGGTGCTGCCCTTCTCTAACTCGCTCTCCACCCAGATCTTGCCCCCATGCTGTTCCACCAAATGTTTGCTCACGGTAAGCCCTAGGCCTAGCCCAGGAAAGCGTTGCCTATCAGCTTCAATCCGATAGTAGGGGGTAAATATTCGTATCTGCTCTTCCTCGGTAATGCCAGGACCATTATCCTTTATCGAGACCACGAGGTCAGCGCCTTTCTGTCTCAGCTTAACTCGTATTTTGGTACCTTCCCCACTGAATTTCATAGCGTTGCTTATCAGGTTAAGCAGTACCTGATCCAGGTGCTCCCTATCTCCATTGACCATGGGTACTGAAGGTGGTACATCCAGGTTCAAGGATTGCCCTTTTTCCCTTGCGACAGGCTTGAATTCACTGACCACGTTCCGCAGTAGCGGCCGGATGTCTAGAAGCTCAAAGGTTAGAATAAAGCCCACGGTCTCCATTTTGGCCATATCCAGCAACTCATTCAGCCTACTTTGCAGCTTTGCAGTAGCACTGATTATGTTTTCCAGCAGTCTTAGTCGCGGGCTTTGTGCCTCCCCCTTCTTCAGTTCTTCAAGTAGTAGTCCTCCTGAGGCAACAATAGAGGTAAGAGGTGTTTTGAGCTCGTGCCCCAAAGTATTAATAAATTGTAGTCTCTCACCCCTTTCTTTCTCCAGCTTCACACGCTGGCTTCTCTCCAGTTCAAAACGCTTCTGCAGCTTTTCACTCGTCTTCTTGTACTTGGCAATTTCAGCTTGCAGTCCCTCGTTAGCTTTTGCAAGCCGTTCAATTAGTTGCGCCGCCTGCTTCCGCTTGGTTTCTAGTCCTTCAAAGTCACCGGTGCGTTGGCCCATTTCCATCAATTTACTGACGGGCTGCTTTCTTCCCTTAGCTTCAGCCTTCATATTGGCTCCCTTAACCTTCTCCTTAATGGAGTTTTCTCTAACTACTATACATGTCTTATTTGCTCTTTCAGAACCAGCATACCATAATATATAGCCTAGTGTAATAGCGATATGATACTAAAATAGTAGCACCATTGTACTATATAATATATAATAATTATAATTAGATCTTTGCCATATGGCAAATGCAAGTCTTACTTTACTTATGTATATCGATATCAAGCATAAGAGAATAAGCAGGGCAGTAATGGCAATAAAGAAACCTTTATATTGGCTTATCGCTCTAATCTTTATTGCCACAATTCCCTCTATTACTATTGGGCAGGGGTTCGCCTATGCTAGGCCTGCTGAGTATCTACAGAACCCATCATTCACTGGTGGGACACGCTTCCTAGAGATAGATATACTAGGCGAGATAACGAGGGTGGAGATCCACCCTGAAGATAGAACCATCCTCGAATCGGTGGTCACAGCCGACCCCAGTGGTAATGTTATCCTGGAGCTTGACAGCGGCACCAAGATAATCTGTAGTGACAATGAGATACCGGAAAGGTTGGCAGTGAGACTGTCTGAGGAAATACCACCGTTGCCAGATGGCCTGGCAATAGTCAGTCCGGTTTACGATTTCATTGCTTATATTCCCGGCGAAGTACCACTGCCTGTCACGTTCGACCCACCAATGAGGCTCCAGATTAACTACGATCCAGAAGAGCTACCAGAGAACACTTCCTCTGTATTTATTGCCTATTATGACGAGGAGCTGGGCTGGACACAACTGGAACCACCCAGCGGCTTTGTAGCTGAGGTTGACACAGCGGCAGCTCAGGTAAGCCACTTCACACCTTTTGCCGTTGTGGCTGAACCGGTATCTCCTTTAACACCGGAACTATCGGCTCGCTTTGAAATACGCAACCTGGACATTAGCCCGATTGAAGTTATGCCCGGGGAGAGCATTGCCATTAGCGCCCGGCTCTTCAATATCGGGGGGCTAAGCGGCGAGCACACTCTAAAGGTGAATATGGAGGGTCTGCTAGAGACAAGCCAGTTGATAAGACTCAGCCCTGGGCAAAGCCAGAAAATAACCTTTACCGTAACCCCGGGTAGCCCTGGGGACTATTGGGTAGAAATAGATGACTTACGAGGTCATTTCGCGGTGAGGGCAACACCCACAGCACCAATACCCACAGTACCAGCACCAGCAGCTGAGGCAGGCGGATATGGATGGTTAATAGCAATTGTCTCGGCTGT
>DAOWAU010000030.1 GCA_030634425.1 Dehalococcoidia bacterium | reverse complement strand
TGTGGAAAAGGCACGCCTGGACAAGATGCTCGCTCACACAGAAATCCGCGCCCTCATTACTGCTCTGGGAACGGGCATAGACGATGAATTTGACCTATCCAAGCTCCGTTATCATCGGGTTATCATTATGACTGACGCCGATGTTGATGGCTCCCACATCCGCTCCCTGCTGCTGACCTTCTTCTTCCGCCATATGGTGGACCTGATTAACCACGAGCACCTGTTCATTGCCCAACCACCCCTATACCGGATTAAAGCGAGCAAGGTTGAGCGCTGGGTTTACTCTGACCAAGAGAAGGAAGGGGTACTTGGCAAGCTGAAAGGGGCGAAAAAGGTAGATGTCCAGCGTTATAAGGGTCTGGGAGAGATGAGCCCCGAGCAACTGTGGGAGACCACCATGAACCCGGCTACCCGCACCCTGCTTGGCGTCAATCTGGAAGATACCGCCACCGCTGACCACATCTTCCATGTATTAATGGGAGAAGAAGTCCCGCCCCGTAAGGCCTTTATCCAGGCCCACGCTAAGAGCGTCAAAAACCTGGATATTTAATGGACGAGGCTCAACAGAGCAACAAAATCATACCCTGCTTTCTTCAGCCTATCGCCTCCGCCTTCATGCCGGTCAACCAGCACGATGACCCTCACCACCTGGCACTTCGCCGCTTCCACCGCCTCTATTGCTTTCAGGACTGAGCCTCCCGTGGTAAGGACATCATCAACTATAGCCACTCTACAGCCCTCCTTGAGATGCCCTTCAATCTGCCTTTTGGTGCCATGCTCTTTGGCCACCTCCCTCACGATAAAAGAGGGGAGCGGCTTCCCCTCCAGGTAGCTAACCACGGCTACCGCAGCTACAATAGGGTAAGCCCCCGTTGCCACCCCCCCAACAGCATCAACCCTGCTCTCCGCCAGTTGGTCAAATATCGCCTTCCCTATGTGGTAGGCCCCCTCTGGAGAGAGGGTTAGCTTTTTAGCATCAAAGTAAAAAGTACTTTTCTTTCCCGAGGTAAGGGTAAATTCACCCTTTAGCAATGCCCCCACCTTATTGGCGATTGCCAAAATCCTCTTAGCCTCCTCAGTGTTCAAACCCAACTCTAAAGTCGGCTCTTTCTCCATAATGCTACCTCCTAGCTAAGGCCTAGTGTATAACCCCTGCTCTCGAATATACCTCTCTACCGGCTCAGGGACAAGGTCTTCAATGGATAACCCCTGGGCAACTCGGTCTCTAATCCCTGAGGCGCTGATATCTACCCTGGGTTTATCCAGCAAAATAACCCGCTTGGCTAACCCCGGGATGCTGGCTTCTAAGGCGCGAAGGTCGGGAGCCGGAGAGCCTACCCTGGGGACTGCCACCAGGCGGCACATGGCGACCAGCCGGGATGGCTCCCGCCACTTAGGCAGTTCGGTTAAACAATCCCAACCTAAAATGAAAAACAGCTCATCCTCGGCTCCAAACTGACCCTTGAGTTCGGCAATAGTATCCACAGTATAAGAGGGACCAGCCCGCTCTACCTCTGTAGTAGATATTTTGAAGTAAGGTTTATCGGCGATGGCAAGGCGCACCATCTGGACACGGTGCTCAGCAGCCGAAAGAGAACTGTTCGCTCTCAGCCAGGGCAGGCCGGCAGGCACAAACAGAACCTCAGCCAGATTAAGCCGAGCCTTTGCCTCCTCGGCAACAACGAGGTGCCCCATATGGATTGGGTCAAAGGTTCCCCCGAGGACACCGATATTCATCCTGCTACCAGTCCCATTCTAAAGTTCCACAGCGTACCTTATCGCCTGGCTTAACCCCAGCCTTCTCCAAGGTCTTGTCGACCCCCAGCCTGGTGAACTGCTTCATAATCTGCCAACGCACTTCAGGGCTAGATACATCTGCCCTAGCCACAATGCGCTCCAGTTCGGGAGCCATAACGACAAAGATATCGCCTTCCTTATGCACACTGGTGCCAGCGACCCGGGGCTGGGGACGAAAAACCTTCCTGGCCACCCTCTCCCCGGCTCTTCTCTCCACGGTAACCTGACTCACCATCTTCATCACTTCAGCCATAAGCTGGGAAACACCCTCCCCGGTAATAGCTGAAATGAAAAAGGGCAAGATCCCCACAGCACTGAAGGTATCATTAATCTCAGCCGATCTTGCCCGAACCTGAGGCAGATCAATCTTATTAACCGCCACCAGCTGGGGCTTTTCTGCCAGAGCCGAATCATATAAGCTGAGCTCGGTATTTACCCGAATCATATCTTCCACCGGAGACGCCGAGCTACCATCTATCAGGTGAATAAGCATCTTGGTGCGGGTAACATGGCGTAGGAAATCGTGTCCCAGGCCTTTACCAAGATGGGCATCATCGATTAACCCCGGAATCTCAGCCAGGACAAAACTTTGTTGCTCCACTTCAACCAAGCCAAGAATGGGCTCGACAGTAGTGAAGGGGTAACTGGCTATTTTAGGCTTAGCTGCGGAAGAGGCTGCCAGTAAGGAAGACTTCCCTACATTGGGATAACCAATGATACCGACATCGGCAATAAGCCTCAATTCTAATATTACCGCGTTTTCCTCCCCAGCCTCCCCCTTCTCAGCAATCTGTGGCGCTTGATTAGTAGCGGCGGTGAAGCGGGTGTTGCCCCGTCCCCCCTTCCCCCCCTTAGCTACCACCGCCTCCTGCCCAGCCTCCTCTAAATCAGCTAACAGAGTCCCACTGCCAACCTGTGTCCTGGGGACGACCACAGTCCCTACCGGAACAGTGAGTAGCAGGCTCCTTCCTGTCCTGCCATGTTTCTTTTTACCCCTGCCATTCTCACCATTACCCGCCCTATAGAATCCTTTTCGCATAAACTTCCGCAGGCTAGTAAGGCTGCGGTCAGCCCTAATAATTACATCGCCGCCATCACCGCCATCACCGCCATCAGGGCCACCAAAGGGAACATATTTCTCCTTCCTGAAGCTTACTGCTCCAGCTCCCCCATTGCCCGCTTTTACTGTTATCTCTACTCTATCAAACATATCAAATATAATTACTTTAATTAACTATACAATAAAACTAGATATAATAGAGGTATTTAATAACTATATATAATATAGCATATCAACCGAAGCGTAGCGAAAAGGATTAGCGGGGCGGATTTCAGGGGCAAAAGCAACTTAAACAGCGGTGAAAGTTATCAAAAACCTTGGCGACTTATTAAAGAGGCAACAGCGGTTAGGCGAAATGCATGAGACTGGTCGACCTTCTCTGTATCCAAAAGTTATCGTTTTTTCTTGCCTTTTGCCCTGGGTTGGATCTGTTCTTTGATGTCTGAGATTTTACGCATCAAATAAGGACTAGCCTGAAGCTCACTGGCTATTTTCTCACAGGCGTGACTAACAGTTGCTGGATTTCTGTCCCCCAGTTCCTTGCCAATTAGAGCCAGTGAGCGACTGGTTTCCTGCTGAATAAGATACATTGCTATCTGCCGAGCCAGAGCAGTTTCTTTGTCCCGTTTCCGGCCGGTCAAGTCTGTGGAGGCGAGCTGGAAACTGTCGGCTACTGCTTCGATTACTCGAGCCGGGGTGATAGCAGTACCCTGGCCGGGTTTAGTGGCTATATTCTCCAGAGCTTGGGCGGCTACCTCCGGGGTGACTAGAGCTCTAAGCAGCTTGGCGTAAGCGATAACCCGGTTTAGGCTACCTTCCAGCTCCCTTACGTTTTGCTTAATTCGCTGAGCAATAAAGTCCAGTACATCTGAAGCGATATCCTGCCCCCTCTGCTTGGCCTTAGCCTGTAGAATAGCTAGGCGTGTTTCAAAGTCGGGTGGTTGGATATCAACGGTTAATCCCCACTGGAAGCGAGAACACAATCTCTCCTCTAATAGAGGCATAGCTTTGGGAGAGCTGTCACTGGTGACAGCTATCTGTCGGTTATTGTTATGTAGCTCGTTAAAGGTGTGGAAGAAGCACTCTTCTGTCTGCTCCTTGCCGGTGATGAAGTGGATATCATCAATCAACAGCATATCAACTTTTCGATATTTATTGCGGAACTCTTCGGTTTTTCTCTGTTGAATAGACTGGATAAACTCGTTGGTAAACTGCTCCCCACTGACATAAAGCGCCTTAAAATGGTTGGTTAGAGCCATATGACCAATGGCGTGTAATAGATGGGTCTTACCCAACCCTGGCCCCCCATAGATAAATAGCGGATTATAGGTCTGTCCTGGTTTTTCAGCCACTGCCAGGGCGGCAGCATAGGCTAAGCGATTACAGTTGCCGGTAACGAAGGAATCAAAGGTATATTTGGAGTTGAATTTTGATGGGGCTTTTTCTCGGACGCCGTAGCCGCCTGACGAAATTTGCTCTGTGGTATCTACTTGGAAGAGCACTTTGAGGTCACGGCCGGTAACGCCAATAAGTGTTTTCTCAATCAAAGAGCGCTGCTTCTTATCCAGATATTCAGCGACGAAGGTATTAGGCACACCGACAACAAACTGATTATCTTGGTAGCTTAAACCTACAGTTTTTTCTAGCCAAGTCCGGTAGTTTGATTTACTGACCTGGATTTGCAGTTCACCCAGGGTAGCTTCCCAGACTTGTTGGGCCGGCTCAGCTTCCATAAAACTCCTCTCGTTTAATGCTCAAAAGCTAGAGTCCTGTGCCATCGTGTCATAGAAATGGGGATGGCGACGGACTTAACGAAGCTAGGGAAAGGGAGCTAACAATTAACCCTTCAGTAATAGTATAACAGGCGCTTTTTGTGGGGTGGCAACATTTCTGACGCTGGTTGGTGGGCATTTTTCAGTCCTGTTTTCCCTTCCAAGGTCTGTCAGACTTGCTCGTTCAGCCGATATTTCTCCGATAGATATAAAATGGCCAAGTTGTTAGAAAATTTTTTTGATGTTAAGATTTAGCAGGAGGAGACATAATTTGCGGGTTATTTTTATGGGCAGCCCTGAGTTTGCCGTTCCCCCCTTGGGGCACCTTATTCTGAGTCAATACCATATTGTCGCTGTTTATACTCAGCCTGATAAACCAGCGGGGAGGGGACGTTCCCTGGTTCCCACCCCGGTAAAAAGGGCAGCCATAACCTGGAAGCTACCAGTGATGCAACCGGCTAACTTGAAGGGGGCAGAGGCGGTGGCGCAGCTAGCTGACTTTCACCCCGATGTTATAGTGGTGGCTGCCTTTGGTCAGATTCTACCTCAGTCGGTTTTAGACCTGCCTCGCTACGGGTGTATTAATATTCATCCCTCCCTGTTGCCCAGATTTAGGGGAGCCTCGCCGGTAGCCTCGGCTATTTTAGCCGGCGATGAGTTTACCGGGGTTAGCCTTATGCTACTGGATAAGGGTGTAGATACTGGCCCCGTATTAGGCAGGGCGCAGATTTCTATTTCAGCAAAGGATACTACAGGCTCACTTACCGCTAAGCTGTCCTTGCTCGCAGCTCGGTTGCTTCTGGAGGTTCTATCCTGCTGGGCGAGGGGTGAACTCACCCCGCAGCCTCAGAATGAGGATGAAGTCGTCTACTCTGCTCCCATCTCTAAGGAGGAGGGTGAAATTGATTGGCATCTGCCGGCAGCGGATATATGGCGGCGGGTGCGTGCTTTCCAGCCCTGGCCAGGGTGTTACACCAGGTGGCGGGGAAAGCAATTTAAGATTATTGAGGCGGTGCCTCTGCCCGGGGAAGGGACCTTTGAGGTAGGGCAGGTGGTAGCCACGGAGGGGGCGAAGGCTGGCTTTGGCGTTGGGACTGGGGAGGGGATTTTAGGGGTATCAAAGGTTCAGCTGGAGGGGAGGCGAGCTATGTCGGCTGCCGAGTTTTTACGGGGTCAGAGGGAATTTATCGGGGCGATACTACCCCTTAGTTAAAGTGTGGTCTCCTTGACCGCTGCCAGAATTATATTGCCTAACTTCAGGCTACCCTGTATAATCTGGTAACAAGTTGAGGAGGCTGCTTTGTCTTTACCCCGGAACTTAAGCCAGTTTGCTACTTTGATAGATATTATCGCTGGGTTACGTTCGCCCGACGGTTGTCCCTGGGACAGAAAGCAAACCCATGCCTCAATGCGTGAGAACCTGTTGGAGGAGTGCTACGAGGTATTGGAGGCTCTGGATAAGGGGGATTCAGCTAAGCTCTGTGAGGAGTTGGGCGACCTGCTGATGCAGGTTGTTATGCATGCTCAGATTGCCGCTGAATCCGGGGAATTTGAGCTGGGGGATGTGATAAAGAGCATCAGCGCCAAGCTGATTCGCCGCCACCCCCATGTCTTTGGCTCACTGAAGGTGAAGAATGCCGATGAGGTGCTGCTTAACTGGGAAGCTCTCAAGAAGAAGGAGAGGGAGGCAGATGCCTCTATGCTGGACAATGTACCCAAGCATATGCCGGCGTTAGCCTATAGTCAGGAGCTTCAAAGGCGGGTGGCTCGGGTGGGCTTTGACTGGGAGGATTTGGATGGTGTAATTGATAAGCTGGCGGAAGAGGTCGGCGAATTTAGGCGGTCGGAGAGCGAGGAGGAGAAGGAGGCGGAGTTTGGCGACCTGCTGTTTACCCTGGCTAATATTGCCCGCCGGCTGGGGATTAACCTGGAGGCAGCGCTGAGGCAGGCAAACAGGCGTTTTTATCAGCGTTTCAGCTATATGGAAAAGGTCTGCCGGGAGCGCGGGGTGAACTTTGCCGAGCTATCCTTTGAAGAGCAGAATGCCCTATGGGAGGAGGCGAAGAAGAAAGCGGAGGAGTAATGGTCGGGGTGAGAGGACTTGAACCTCCGACCTCAGCGTCCCGAACGCTGCGCGCTACCAAACTGCGCTACACCCCGCAACTATCTATTATAGGCGGATTTAGTTTTTGGGGCAACATTTATGAAATATGGCGTTTTGATAATGGATGGGGCTGCCGGTCGGCCACTTCCCCAGCGGGAGGGTAAGACCTCCCTGGAGCTGGCCCATACCCCCCATCTGGATGCTTTGGCTCAGGAAGGGTTGGTGGGGCTGGCGCGTACCGTGCCGGTGGGGATGGACCCCGATAGCGCCTGTGCCTGTATGTCGGTCCTCGGTTATGACCCCAAGGTCTACTACAAGGGCAGGGCTGCCATTGAGGCTAAGAGCATGGGTATCCCTGTTGAGGAGGGGGAGGTTGTCTTTCGCTGCAATCTGGCGGCTATTCGTGATGGCAAGATGTGGAACTATAGCTCCGGTTACATCGGCACCGAGGAGGCGCGACAGCTTATTTCAGCTCTGGATGAAGCGCTGGGCAGTGACGAAATACACTTTTATCCCGGCGTCGGCTACCGACACATATGCAAAATTAAGGGGCGAGAGGATACCCTCTTGGCTAGTTGCACCCCTCCCCACGATATCCCGGATAAGCCCATTGCTGAGTATCTTCCCCGTGGTCAGGGAAGCGACCTATTACGGGAGCTGATGAAACGCTCGGAAGCGGTGCTCCGAGACCATCCGGTAAATATAGAGAGGAGGTCTCGCGGCGATATTCCGGCGACCACCATCTGGCTGTTCTGGGGTAGTGGCCAGGTGCCTGATATGCCGCCATTCAAGCAGGTGTATGGTCTCAGCGGTGCTATGACCTCCGGGGTTGACCTTCTTTTGGGTTTAGCTCGAATGATTGGCATGGACGCCCTGGAAATCCCCGGGGTAACCGATGGATTGGATAATGACTACGCTGGCCAAGCGGACGGTGCTCTAAGCGCCCTTTCAGACCATGATTTGGCGGTGGTTCACATTGAGGCGCCCGATGAGGTGGCTCATGATGGCTCCATTGATGATAAGGTGGAGGCTATTCAGAGTATAGATAAGGAGGTTATCGGGCGGCTCCGCTCCTGGCGGGGGGATGAGTTGCGGCTATTGGTCATGCCCGACCACTCCACCCCCATTGAGGTGCGGACCCATACCGCTGACCCGGTGCCCTTTATGTTATGGGGACCGGGGTTCGCCTCTAACGGGGCGAAAAGATTTACTGAATCTGAGGCAGAAAAAACTGACTTTTTCCTCGAGCAAGGGTATAATATGATG
>DAOWAU010000148.1 GCA_030634425.1 Dehalococcoidia bacterium | reverse complement strand
TGTTCAGCATTTACCTCGCTGGGTGGTGGCGACGGTGCCATGACTCTCCATGGTATTGAGCACCCGTTGAGCGGCTACTATGATATTGCTCACGGTGACGGTCTGGCCGCCCTTCTCCCTGCCTGGATGAGATATACCTATCCGGTAAGGAAGGAGAGGTTTGGGGCTTTAGGCAGGAATGTTTTCGGCCAGCCGGACGGAATTCGGGCTACCGAGAACTGGCTGGAAAAGATAGGCATGAAGCTTAAGCTCAGGGAACTCGGTATTGAGCCTGAGCGCATCAGGGAAATGGCTGATAATGCTGCAAAAACCGCCCCCTGGCTTAAAAGCCATCCTAGGCGGCTTGATGCCAAGGTCATAGCCCAAATTTACTCGGATTCCTGCTAGTTTCCCCAAGTCTGCTTCGATAATAGGTGGTTTAGGTATTGACGGCCATTATACAGAATAGTATTATCCAGTTGATATAAGGAATCCTAGTTTAGATGAGGTGACGAGATGATGCGGTGGTTATGGCTAGCAATTATGGTTTTTATTGTAGTGCCGGCCTTGATAATAGCAGCGTGTGCCGCACCAACAGTTACCCAGACAGTCACCGTTACCACTACAACTTCACCGATAACAACGCCGACGACAACTACACCAAGTCTACCAACCAAAGCTGACCCCGCTAGCATAGCCAGAGGAGGTGCCATATATGACAAATGGTGGGAAGTGGTTGAAGGAGCTATTGAACCTATAGAGGACCATCCCCTGTGGTCGCTTCAGAGCACTAACACAAGAAGCGGCAGTGACACCTGGCGTTGCAAAGAGTGCCATGGCTGGGATTATAGAGGTAAGGACGGTGCCTATGCCAGTGGCTCCCACTATACCGGCTTTCCTGGTGTCTATAATGCTGGCACCACCAATACTAAAGCTCAGCTTCTGGAAATCTTAAAAGGGAACAATGATTTTCAATGCGATTTTACTTTTTTGGGTGATGACGCACTTCTAGATTTGGTCAACTTCCTCAGTGAGGGGCTGATTTACCAACCACTGTATATTGACTACGCTACAAAGAAAGTCATCGGGGCACATTTAGAATATGGCCGAGAGCTATTTTTGGGGAGTTGTCACATGCATTGCCACGGAATGTATGGCCAGAGGATGAACTTCGGTAGTCCAGAGGAGCCTGAATACGTGGGCACCCTAGCCAATAGTAATCCTTGGGAGGTGCTGCACAAGATAAGATTCGGTAACCCAGGTACTCCTATGCCCTCTGCAGTGGCAAATGGCTGGAGCATTCAGGATGTGGTTGATGTATTGGGCTATGCCCAGACATTACCCATAGAGTAGGTTGCACTTTAGATATAACCGTAACCCACTAGGGCAGAAGGCGACGGTTATTAATATAATAAATTCTGTCTCCTTAAAATGCTTGTTCAACTACAATTGAGCAAGATGGTTGATGTTTAGCCTATTGACAAACCTTTTATCTTATGCTATTATCTAAATACCTTCTGAGTTAAGCTTTTGTATATGTTGAAGGTTAATACATAAAGGGTTAAACTGGTGACCGATAGCCAGGCTAGCGGCTTGGTGAGTAATCGCCAGGCCGTTTCTTTATGTGTTAAGCACCTTAAAAATTGAATAGGGTTAATATCAAGTCTGAAGCAGGTCAAGCGTGAAGGGCACATGGTGGATGCCTTGGTATCAAGGGCCGATGAAGGGCGTGGCAAGACTGCGATAAGCCTCGGTGAGCTGTCTAGTAAGCCTAGCCGGGGATTCCCGAATGGGGCAACCCGCTCAGGTAAAACCTGGGCACCCCCAGCTGAACACATAGGCTGGGTGGGGGTAAGCGGGGGAAGTGAAACATCTCAGTACCCCGAGGAAAGGAAATTATTCCCTTAGTAGTGGCGAACGAAAGGGGAAGAGCCTAAACCTTTTAAGCTTAGTGGTTCTAAGGCTTATGCTTAAAAGGGGTTGTAAGGCAGGTTGGGTCTGGCTTAGACCGGACCAGGGAGTTACAAACCGAAGTCTAGCCGAAGGTTTCTGGAAAGAACAACCGTAGAGGGTGATAGTCCTGTAGGCGAAAGGCGTAGGCTCCTTATCTGTTCTTGAGTACCACGGGACACGAGGAATCTTGTGGGAAGCTACCCTGACCACAGGGTAAGGCTAAATACCCTTGATGACCGATAGTGAACTAGTAC
>DAOWAU010000131.1 GCA_030634425.1 Dehalococcoidia bacterium | reverse complement strand
GTAGAAGCATAATGACCCAGGTACTGGTCGGGAATAAAGAGTATCTCTTGGGCATCTACACTCTCTACCACCTCGACCGCATTGGCCGAGGTGCAGCAAACATCTGATTCTACTTTTACCTCAGCTGAAGAGTTGACGTAGCAAACAACAGTGGCATTGGGGAACTCCCCCTTTTTCTTCCTCAGTCCTTCTGCCGTTATCATGTCCGCCATAGGGCAGCCGGCATTCATATCAGGGAGCAAGACCACTTTATCCGGACAGAGGATAGAAGCGGTCTCAGCCATGAAATGGACCCCGCAGAATGCAATTACCTCGGCGTCTGTCTTGGCTGCGTTCTGGCTCAGTCCGAGAGAGTCGCCCATAAAATCGGCTATATCCTGAACCTCGCCCAGCTGGTAGTTGTGAACGAGGATAACAGCGTTTCTCTTTTTCTTAAGACTTAGGATTTTTTCAGTTAGCTCGGCATCCCTATTTTCCATTGGTGGTTACCCTCCATCCGCTGGCATAGACATTCATCCTCTCTCCTCTGACAAAGCCGATAAGGGTTACTCCCAAATCATGGGCTAGCCTCACCCCCAGATTGGTGGGGGCGGATTTAGAGATGAGTATAGGTATGTTTCTCTTAGCCACCTTAAGCAATATCTCCGAGGAGACCCTCCCGCTGGTGATTATTATACGGTCATCTGTGGGTATATCTGTCAACATACATTCACCAAATATCTTATCAATGGCGTTATGTCTGCCTATGTCCTCGTTGAAGACCAAGATGTTCTTGGTATCACATAAGGCAGCGCTGTGAACGCCGCCGGTTGTCTTAAAGACCTGGGAGCGATGCTGGAACTCCCTCACCAGGGTGAAAACTTCCACATTTGATATTGTAGTCTGAGATTCTACCTTTGACTGTTCTTGAACATCAGCAGCGCTGTGGAAAGAGACCCCTCTTCCACACCCTGAGGTTATCAGTCGTTTGAAGACATCTGGGGCGAGTTCCTTATCCTCCACAGCCTCTACCCGAGCAACCCCTCTCTTTTCATCGACTATAATCTTCTTGATTTCAGCCTTGCCCTTAATTAATCCCTCAGAGGCGAGGAAGCCGATAGCCAGGTATTTCAGGTCTGTGGGGGAGCAGAGCAGGGTAGTTAATTCCTTGTTGTTTACAATGATGGTGAGAGGTAACTCTATGGTTACTACGTCCTCACTATCCTGCTTACCCTCCTTGGTAACGCGCTGTATAGGGAACCCTTCCACATTGTTCATTGCCCCTGTTCCCCTAACACCGTTACCGTGTCCCCCGCCTTCACCAGCCCTCCCTTAACTACTTTGGTGAATACTCCTTCCTTGGGCATGATGCACTTGCCTATCTGCTGGTAGATAGCACATCCAGTATGGCATTCTTTGCCAATCTGGGTAAGTTCTAAGACAACCCCTTCTCCTATACGTATGCGTGCGCCCACAGGGATGGAGAGCAGGTCTATTCCCTTGGTAGTGAGGTTTTCGGCGAAATCTCCGGGGGCTACATTGAAGCCCAGCCCTCGTATCTTGTCGATACTTTCAATTGCCAGCAGGCTTACCTGACGATGGGTGTTGCTGTCGGCATGGGCATCATCAGCAAGGCCGTAGTTCTCTTTAAGGACCCCTTCAGGTATATTTGTCTTCTTGGTCCCCTTTTGCTTGCTCGTCGATACTGCGATTATCTTAGCCATCTTTTAAACATCTCTCTGAGGCATTTGGCAGTTCTAGGTTGGCACGCAATATTATACCTGGTGTATGCCAGGTATTACGATGCCTCTGTTCCTTGGATTGCGGGTGGGTGGGCTCTTTTGGCTTAACTTTATGCTTTGTCTTTTAGAGCTCTTTGTTTAGTATCTTCTCTTTAAGGGTCTCCCACTGTTCCTTGGTGAGGATACAGGTGTTATCTTTTTCCCCTATTTCTACTCGGTTCTCTTTTATCCTGACTACTGGGCAGCATGAGCCTTCCCGGCATAGAGTTACCACTTTCATGCTTTACCTCCTTTTCCCCTAAAATTTAGGCTGTGACCAGCCCACCCGCAATTATGGTATGCATTATATTATACGACTTTCTATTTGTCATGTCTGCTTTTTCTACGCTGCTTCTAGTATTTCACCCTTTATCCCGATGTTCACTGTCTCAACAGGGATGTCCTTACCGCTCCTGCGCAAAGCCTCCTGAGCAATATGGACCAGTCCGTAGCAGCAAGGGACCTCCATGTGGACAACTTTCAGACTTTTTATATCCGAGCTTTTCAATATCTGGGCGAGCTTGTTTATATAAGCCTCGGGGTCATCGAGTTTAGGACAACCGATAGCGATTGCCTTGCCTTTTAGAAAATCGGCATGGAAGTTGGGATAGGCAAAAGGGACACAATCGGCACCCAGGATTAAATCCGCATTCTGAAAGTATGGAGCCGATGGTGGGACTAAGTGG
>DAOWAU010000085.1 GCA_030634425.1 Dehalococcoidia bacterium | reverse complement strand
TTAGGATATATTACAATTCCAATACTGGTGGTAATGCAATATTCGCCCTTGTCAAGCATAAAAGGCTTTTCAAAAGCCTTAATGATTTTTTCGGCAACTACGATCGTGTCTTCACCCCGAGCAATGTTAGGCAATAGTATTACGAATTCGTCGCCACCAATCCGGCTGACGGTGTCCCTGCCACGAAGCAGATTTTTCAAGCGGTTACCGACACTTCGCAAGAGCTGATCACCCACACTGTGACCCAGCGCATCATTAATATCCTTAAACCTGTCCAAATCGAGCATCATTATGGCTATTTTTTGCTTATCCCTACGTGCGTAAGCTAATGCCATCTGGATACGGTCATCCAACAACGACCGGTTGGGTAGACCCGTCACTGTATCATAATAGGCCAGTTGCTTGATAGTGTCATACTCCTGCTTATGCTCAGTGATTCTTCCCAACCATCCAGCAACAGCATCAATCAACAATCTCTCTTCTCTCAAGAATGGCCCTTCATCAAGTTCTGGTTTCTCCTCTAAGTAGCCAATCTCTACGACACCTACTTTGTCTCCATGCACTTTGATATCTGAAGATTGCTTCCCCTCAGTATTTCTACAGTCCCCTACTTCAAACTTTTTACCATTAATAGTGATTTGGGCACAGGTGATCTCAGGATACTGCCAGCTTGCTGGCAGTAGATTTACCACTTCTTGGTACAATTGATCCAATGTAATTCCAGGTTTTTCAGCAATGTGACTGATATCATAAAGACACTTTAGCTCCTTCATGCGTTTACCCAAAGCATACTTCAATCGCTTCCGCTCGGCTTCGGATGTTTTTAATTTAGCAACTCGCTGCCGGAGTGTTGCCAACTCATCTAAGAGTTGCTCTCTCGTCTTATCTTCGGTCCTCATGCCACATATACCTTGAAAAAGGTAAAGATTGGTAAAATAGCCATCTGGATAAACTCAAATTCAATTAAGCCATTATCCCGCTACAACTTATAGCACCTCCTTGGGTATCCGTCAACAGTATCAAGCATTTCTGGGTTTTCCCTTATCCGGCAGATTACGAGGGAATGAACAATTCGTCATTTTGTGTGATTTTGATTTTATGGCAGTAACATACCGAGCTCATAACCCGAAGGTCGCAGCTTCGAATACTGCCCCCGCTACCAAGGAAGAATATCAGGACTAGTTTATCTAGTCCTCTTTAATTTTAAAGTGGTAGAGACTAACTTATTATACTAGTTCTTGGCTATTGCCCAACTGGGTGCTTCTAAACCAGCTTGATAACGGCACCTTCATACGGCCAACTAAGACCACACTGGCAGAATATCTTGAGAGGTAGCTAAAAGACTACGCCTGGCCCAACTTAGCCCCCAAGACAGCAGAAGGCTACGAGTATATCATACGCCGTCATTTTATCCCAGCACTGGGGAATATGACACTAACGCAGCTAAAGCCTGCGCACCTCCAGCGGTATTATTCAGAGAAGCTAAGTAGCGGGCGCTGTGATAATTCGGGCGGCTTGAGTGCCCAGACTGTAAGACACCACCATACGGCCTTACACAAAGCCCTGCAAACGGCGGTAGAATGGGGGTTACTCTCAAGGAATCCCGCTGATGCTGTCAACCCACCCCATGTGCAACAGCCTGAGATGAAGACCTGGGGTGAAAATGATATCATCCGCTTCCTTGAAGCTGCCAAGGACAGCCCTTATTACGTGCTGTTCTACACCGCCCTTTTTACTGGCATGCGGCGCTCCGAACTGCTGGCCCTACGCTGGCAGGACATAGACTTCATATTCAGCCAGGTTTACGTTAGCCGCAGCCTGCATGTCTTAAAAGGCGGTAAGGTTGTTTTCAAGTCACCAAAGACGGCTCCGGGAAGGCGTACAGTTGCTTTACCACCTTCAGCCATTCTTACACTAAAAGAGCACAGGGAAAAGCAAGAGGCAATGCGTGCTACGCTGGGGATACCCCTAACCGATGATGACTTGGTTTTTAGTCACTTTGACGGGAAGCCGTTACTGCCAAATACTGTGACTCATGCTTGGATTAAGCTGGTACGCCACACCGGGCTTAAAGGTATCCGCCTTCATAACGCACGGCATAGCCACGCTTCCCTAATGCTGAAGCAAGGCATACACCCCAAGGTTATCCAGGAAAGGCTTGGACACTCCAGCATAGCAATAACCCTGGATACATACAGCCACGTTGCCCCTGGGCTTCAACAAGCGGCAGCAGCCCACTTTGACGAGGCTTTCATAGTCAAGTATAATGAGCGTGAAACTGGGTCTGTTAAAAAACTTGGTTAGCAAATTATTAGCAATTTGTAGTTATGTCAAATGAAGCAAGCCTTTAGAATAGCCATTTTAGCTTCAAAAATGGAGGATGCGCCTATAGCTCAGCGGACAGAGCATCGGTCTTCGGAACCGAGGGTCGTGGGTTCGAATCCCTCTAGGCGCGCCACTTACCAGCCTCTCTGAATAATAGCGCTGGAGATGCTCTGGCTTGAGTTGTGTTAGCGGGATATTCCCCAAGCCGGGATTTAATGGCAGAAGCACAAGCCGCGCTATCTACGGGCAGTAGATATGACATGGGACACCTGTGGTCTTTCAGAATCGAGGGTGGTAACTTATACCCCGGTCTCAGGGCATAAGAGCATTGAGAATGTCCTTATCCAACCCCTTAAACTGGGAGAGCCACTCCAGCCTCTCCCGCTTTAGCTTTCCTGAGAGTTCCTTTATCTGCTCCTCAGTGTAGAACTGATTCAGGTCAAACCGACTCAGGTCAATGTCCGGGATGTGGACAGGCACCTCGTAACCCCAGAACCCGTCCTTCCGCCACTCAATCTCGTCACGGGCTATCATTTCTAATACCTTTACCGAGTCCTTTACTGATATGTTCTGCCCGTTATCGCCCCCCACTCTTCCCGTGTTCATGATGAAACAGTGGATATCAGGGTTGCTCCTCAGGATATTAAGGAACATATTACCCTCCTCCTCTTCCGAACCGACGATAAAGGGATTGGTACCCACCACCCTCAGCGACTGACCCACCCTAGTAGGGTCACCAGCCGAGGTCTCTATCGACTCCCCCAGCATAAAGGCAACCGCCGCCCACTCTGGTGAAAGCCGCATCACCGGAGGGACAACATCTTTATGCCTGGTGATAAATACCATATAGTGGACCTTCTCCAGGTCGATCTTATCGTCGGTATAGGCGATATCACCCCTTTTCACCATAGCTCGACCGTTAGAGGTTAACTTGGAATCAAAGAAATCAATCTTGCCCGTCTCCGGGTCAACACAGACATTCTCAAGTATCGCCCGCGGGCTTATGGCTGCTGCATATAACAGTGGCTGTGAGCCAGGCTCGAGGCCATCCGTCTTCAGATAGTAAGACTCCTCGGTGCCAATGGCACTGCCATCAGACCTGAGTATCACCACGTCATCCTGACGGATTATCACCCTCTCCGGGTGACGCAGCCAGTGGGAGTGGCAGGAGAGCGTGGTCTTCCCGGTAGCACTGAGACCGAAGAGAAGGAAGCCAAAGTCCTTCAATTCACCGTCCCGGAGCACACGTACAACCTTGCTGGCGGAATGAAGCCCAAGACAACCTTGCTTCTTCGCCCAGTACATCACCTGGCGAAGCATCGCCTTCTTATTCTCGCCCTTGTAGTCGCTGCCCATAATAATGGTCAAGCCCGACTCAGGGAAAACAATGGTCCTCTTCTCCGGCCATTCGGCAACAGTGATACTGATAAAGTCAGGCTCCCCTCCCTCC
>DAOWAU010000089.1 GCA_030634425.1 Dehalococcoidia bacterium | reverse complement strand
GAAGGGAGCCTAGAGCCACCCCAGCCAGGATAAGCCTGGTCACCGCCAGCATCCTGCCCACCCGGCTCAGGCCGTAGACAATGCTCACACTGGCAAGTGCTCCGATGAAGGCAAATAGCGGTATGATGCCAAAACCAAGCCCCAGCCAGTTCACTGGTAGCAGAAAACCAATGACGGCTCCTAATGCCGCCCCCTGAGCCACGCCGATAAGGTAGGGGTCAGCCAGCGGATTGCGGAACAGCCCCTGATAGGTGGCTCCAGCCACTGACAGGGCAGCACCGACGATGCCAGCCAGGATTACCCTGGGCAGGCGTATGTCTAGAATTATGGTCTCCATCGTACTTGGCCAGGCAGGATTTGCGTCAACTAAAGGCAGTTTGGAGAGGAGGATGCTGGATGTGGTCGAAAATGGAATTTGGACGCTGCCAATGGCGGTGGCTAAGGGTATCATAGCGCAGAGGAGGACAGAAAGCCCGATAATGGCATAGATACACCGACGCCAGCGGGGGTAGGGTACGGCTGGTACCACCCGGCCGACTTTAGGCACTTCAAGTTGTCTCAGAGGCATATTGTCAAAGCCTTTCCCAATTCTCAGTTACTCAATGGAACCGAACATCTCTGGGTGTATCATTTTGGCTGATTGCTCCAGTCCATCAACCATTCTCGGGCCAGGCCGACCAATAAGGTCGGTGTCTATCTCATATATCTGGCCGTTAACGCGGGCGTCTAAGTCCCCGAGTCTCTCCTCAGTTAAAGCAAATTCATATGGCAAACTGGCACCCTCTCCCATCCCGCCGCCGGCAATAATAATCTGTGGATTGGCTACGATAACTGCCTCCAGACTCAGGGTGGGATATTCCTCGCCGAGGTTTTGACCGATATTCGTCCCACCTGCCGACTCGATTAATTCATGAATGCGGGTATCTGGACCGGCGGTCATTAGCGGGTCATGCCAGACAATGTAAAACACCCTCGGTCTTTCAGCCGGCTTCAGATTCCCCGTCTTATCGGTTATCGCCCTAATCCGGCTCTCCATCCCGGCGACCAGTTGAGCGGCCTCTTCCTGCACTCCGGAACACTCGCCCACCAGAGTGATAGCATCCAGCACTTCATCAAGGGTCTTTGGCTCCAGAGCCAGCACAGTTAAGCCAAGCCCCTCCAGTCGCGGGATAACCTCCTCTTTATGGATATTAGTAGCCAGTATCAGGTCGGGCTCACTCTCTACTACTTTCTCAATGTCAACCGTGCTGAAACCACCTACCTTTGGCTTGTCTTTGGCTGCCTCAGGGTAATCACAGAACTCGGTCACCCCCACTAGCTTCTCCTCCAGTCCCAGGGCATATACGATTTCAGTGTTGCTGGGGGACAGAGAAACGATTCTTTCCGGTATCTTCTCTATTCTTACCTGCCTGTCCATCTGGTCGGTCACATTCAGAGGAAAAGCTGGCTCGCTTTGAACTGCTGGCGCCGGCCTTTTCGGCGTTGAGGTACAGGCGCCGAGAAAACTCGCCAGGAATGCCGAAACTATCAACAATATGGTTACCTTAGTTGTTAGCCCCATATGTCTCCTCTTTGGCAGTAATTGGCTTGATGGTAAATCAAGTAGGCTAGATTCTTATTTATCCTGCTTAACTATATCTGGGATACATGTTCAGTGTCAACTCTAAATGGCCGAGGTTATTGGTCTTCGCTACTCTTTGGGGACGAGCCTATACTTACTGATATCTAAAAGCCAGTGGTTGTTTCTTTGATAAGTCCTACTTGGTGTAATCTCTATCCTGCTCCCGAAAATAGGTCCATTGACCACCACGGTGTGGTATTCACCACTCTCCCCACAGGGGTCGATGCCCGAGTTGCTCAGGTAGCGGATAAAATCCTTGTCCACGCGGTGTCCAAGCCACTTTTTGTCAATGAGGTCAGATTTGGCACTGACTATGACGGCTTCAAAGCCGGCATCAATGAAGTCGGAAACGACTTTCTCAGTCTTCCTCCCCCACAGTGGCTCCACGGCTTCAATACCGATCTCACCGCACACCCTTTCCACCCAATCCCTGTGTTCCTGCAGATATATATCACCAAAAACCATCCCCTCTATGCCATTGGGGACCAGACTTCTTACCGCCTCCTTGAACTCCTGTTCATACCCACCCCAGGTGGTCTCCTTTTGCAAGAGGGGGATACCCAGAGCCTGGCTCTGCAATTGAATCAGCTTGGCTTCGGTGCCATGAAACCTTACCCTCTGGGACTCTTGGGCGATGAAGTTCACCAGGTGGGAGACCTTGTATCCCTGGCGTATCGCTTCATAGCAAGCGAAGCAACCATCTTTACCACCGCTCCAGGATGCGAGGTAGCTCATGAGGTCGCTCCTAAATAGCGAACTGAATTGTCGAGATTCATCCCTTTGGAACTATACCAGGCTTTAAATGATTAAACTTTAGTTTAGTCTCTGTTCTCAGGGTTGTCAATGCTACCCAAACAGGCTATTTTCGCTGGGTCCTGCCTCGCAGCATTGAGGTGACTATGCCTGCGGAACAGAGGGCGGTGAAAATGATGAAGGCTATTTTGGTACTGCTCAAAAATTGCGGATAGTATTGGGGTGTGATTTCCATTCTCCCGATGTAGATGGCGAACAGTAGCATGGTGATTCCCATGCTGAATGTCATACCAATCTGCCGCATGGTGGCAAAGGTAGCTGAGGCCACACCGTAAACTCTCTGTTTAACCGAGGTCATAATGGCGTTGGTATTGGGGGATACGAAGAGGGCACGGCCGAAACCGATGAGAACCAGGTTGCCAATGATGAAGGCTAAGCTCGTATCCTCAGCGAGCAGGATAAAACGGGATAGTCCTACCGCGGTTAATCCCAGGCCTATGGAGGCCAGTATTCGGGGTTCAAACCGGTCGGAAAGCCTGCCGGCAACCGGGGAAAAACCAGACTGAACTCCGGCCATGGCGACGAGAACCAAGCCGGCGCTCTGGGGGCTAAGCCCTTTGATATACTGCAGGTAAAGGCTTAACAGGAAGGCTATGGAGAAGGTTGCGGTGTAACTAATGAGGTGGGTCAGGTTGGAGAACACGAACACCCTATTCTTAACAAAGAGTTTTATATCCAGAAGGGGACTCTTCACCTTCATCTCTCGCTTAACAAAGGCGAAAATCCCTGAGGTACCTGCCGCGATGAAAACTATCCCCAGCGTTTCCGGGAGCAGGGAAAAACCGTATATTATCCCGACAAGGGCGAGGCCGTAGATTACAGAGCCAGCAAGGTCGAATTTCTCTCCTTTTGCCTCAGCCCACTCTCCCTTCATTTTATGCAGGACGAAGGGAATTGTAATGGCTCCCAGAGGTACAGTGGCCAGGAATATGCTTCTCCAGCCAAAATGCTGAGTTAAAATGCCGCCTAGAATTGGACCTAAGGACAGTCCTAAGTAGGTGGCAGCAACGCTTATCCCTAAAGCCTTGCCCCTTTCTCCAGCCGGGAATACTGAGGTTATGATGGCTACCCCGGTAGCAGCGATCATGGCCGCTCCGATTCCCTGGACAACTCGTAAGGCAATAAGGGCACCGGCAGTCGAGATAAATAAAACAAGAGGGG
>DAOWAU010000157.1 GCA_030634425.1 Dehalococcoidia bacterium | reverse complement strand
AGTCATTCCAGTCAGTGCAACCTCGAGCTCCTCCAGCACACGACCGTAGCCATCTGTAATCAACTCTTGCCACTCCATTGTTGCCTCCTCTAAGTCTATGAGGTTCATTCTACTACTAAACCATGGCCGTTTCACCCCGATCGGGCGTTTTACATAGGGCAAAACACGAAACGTGGACTAGAAAACAGCCCCGCTATCCCCCCTTTTGATCTTCAAGATCGTGGCTTAGGTATGGTACGGCAGGCCGTATCTCATGCGGGGACATGCAGTTAGTCAAGCTATGTTTGGGACTGCTGCCTTTTCAGATCCAAGTGAAGTGGATTGTGGGGGTGTGGGCTGTTGACTCGGTGGTTAACCGCCTACTGCTCCGAAAGGACTTATTATTGGAGCGCACGTTTAATGGGAAGCGGCGTCTCAGCTTTGCTAGATTATACACTACAGCCAGTCATTGAATCGTACGGCAGCGGTAGCAGACTAAGGCGGCTGCGTCCCGATGGGTACTGGACGCCTTTATGAGACATTACAGGTGGCGAGGGGTAGATTGCAAGTGGTGGGTTGAGTTAGCTTCTTCACTAATTAGATAATCTTCGGGGATGACAGGTATCTCCACTACAAAGGTTGCTCCCTGGCCAGGCTTGCTCCTGGCATATAGGTGGCCACCGTGTTCCTGGACAATGCCGTAGCAAATGCTGAGACCCAGCCCAGTTCCTTCTCCCACATCTTTGGTGGTAAAGAATGGGTCAAATATTCTCTTCAGGTTGTCTTCTGGGATGCCTGGCCCACTATCACTAAAGGTTATCTGGATCGTTTCGTCCGCAATTTGCGTCTTGACATGAAGACTTCCTCTTCCATGTGCTTCAGTCATGGCCTGCTCAGCATTGGTGATGATGTTAACGAAAACTTGCTGCATCTGGTGGAAATCAGCCATGAGCATGGGAAGGTCGGGGTTCAGGTCTGTCACTATCTCTATGTTGTTGACCTTCATGCGATAAGCCTGTAATTCCAGACTTTTCTCAATAGCATCGTTCATAGAGACAAGGCGCTTCTCAGGTCTATGCCTGCGGGCAAAAGAAAGCAGGTTGCTGGTGATCCTGGCGGCTCGCTGTGACTCTTGATAAATAGTATGGATATCATCCTTTGTTGTATCGTCGAGATCTTGTTTCTCCGCCAAGAACTGTGCGAACGCTTGAACTGCGGCAAGAGGGTTGTTCAACTCATGGGCCACGCCTGCTGCCAGCTCACCAACAGCAGCAAGTCGGCCAGCGAGATGGAGCTGCTCCTCCATCCTCTTGTGCTCAGTAATGTTGCGGGCTACTCCAACTAGCTCAATAGGATATCTCCCTGGTATTTTTGAGATGGAGTATTCGATATCTACAAAACTTCCGTCCTTCGCCCTGGCCTTGGCTGTACCATGGAGATGTCCTCTTTCCTTTATCACCTTATAGCCTTCCGTAATGAATCTCAGATGATCAGTTTCATCTGGTAGGAAGAAAGTTATATCCTTGCCGATGAACTCGTCCTTCGTGTAGCCGTAGATTTCGTCGACCTTATCGTTGCACCAAACAACGAATCCATCCCTCAAATGGAACACAGCGTCACTGAGGTTTTCGATCAAAGCTGAGTAGTGTCCCTCCATCCTTTGTTTCTCTTCCCCTAGTCTCTTAAGCTCGGTGATGTCAAGGAAAGAGGAAATAGTCTGGATAGGATTTCCATGTTCATCTCTCACCATGCCCGCTGAGACTTGAACAATAACCTCTTCGCCATTTTTCCTTGCCGCGACCAGTTCTCCCGCCCAGGTTTCGTTCTTGAACATTGCTGTTGCTATGTCTTTAACGACGTCATCAGACTTCAATAATAACCAGTAGGGTT
>DAOWAU010000105.1 GCA_030634425.1 Dehalococcoidia bacterium | reverse complement strand
TTGCCTTAGCCTCTCCATAGTCTCCAAGTACAGTTCCTGGTCAAAGCTGGGTGGGGCAACAGCGGGTAGCGGAAATATCCCCTTACTTGAGCCAGGCAACCCCAGGGCCTCACCGCAGAAAAGACCGTTCACACTATGGTCAAAAATGACCATGTGGTGAGGTGCGTGGCCCGGGGCATATATAATCTGCAGTTCCCTACCGTTGATCGAGATTATCTCACCATCCTCAGGTACCTTTAGCTGGGATTCTGGGACAGGAACGATAGGTCCAAAGCGAGCCTCGAAGTCAGCACCAAAGACCGTTCTGGTACTCTCGATGAGGCGAGAGGGGTCAACGGCGTGCTTTACCCCCCGGGGGTGAACCAATACTTTCGCCCCGGGGAAAAGCTGAGCTAGTGTACCTATACCTCCTGCGTGGTCTATGTGAATGTGGGTGGGGATGATATAGGCTAAATCCTCCATCCCCAACTGTTTCATGCCTTCCTGAATGGACGGAATGGTGGCAGTCGGACCGGGCTCTATCAAAACCCCCTCCGACTCTTGGATGAGATATACCGCGAAGATACTGTTCACCCCGGGAACCGGTGCCTCTAACCGATAAACCTTATGAGCTACTTCCTTTACATCTACCATAGCCCTCTCCATTGTTATTGTTACCTGGCGCGTGTTGTCACCGCATTGGCTCCTCCTCTGTAGGCCTCATTTCGCGGGATCTTCTGATTGATATATTATCCTGTTTATATCTCACGTTATAAAGCCTCTCTCGGAGAATCATAGGCTCTTCTAGTTGAGTCAAGAGGCGATGCTTATTGTCAGGAGTCAATTAGAGCCCCACTCATTTCCAGCGTTATTATATATGACCCACCGAGGCAAATACAAACAATAAGAACAAATTACGTAGTGCCCACCCGTTCACTGCAGAGCATCTGCGATATGAGCAGGCTGCAATCCCAAGCTATGCCCTGGCTGTTCCACCTGGGTTTACAACCTGCCAGGCATTAAAACGCCTGTTTTAGCAGTAAATAAAAGGGGGGAGCAGTGATGCTCCCTGTAAACAACCTTGGTAGCGGGGGTTATATTCGAACCAACGACGACAAGCTGGAGGTATGCTACCCCTCCTGCTACTGGCGAAAAGGGGATAGATGCGTCTTCCGTAGCAAACGGGGCAGGCGGATACTAGAGCTTACGAAGAGAAGGAAGTAACAAAACTACTTCAACCACCACCCGGCTCTCTCCAGCGAGCCAATAATGCCGATAACCACACCTGAGGAAATGCCATTCTCATGGCAATAGCGAGTTATCTCAGTGAGTAATTCCTGTCCGGGTTTTACTCTGAATATATGCACCTTTTTGAACAATTCGGTTTCTCCTTTCCAATCCCGCTTTCAACTTAGGCAACCTTGGTATGCTCTATTCAGTAAAGAAAGGTTGCGGGAACTCCCGAACTTTTATAGAACTTTCGGCAACCACGCGAGCGCGTCTTACCGCATCGCTCGCATTTTCTTGCCTCGGCAATAAGCGATGGTATTTGTCTAACCTGTTCTCCGGAATAAAGCCAGTAAGCCCCGGGTAACACACTCTGGCAGAGCCCGCCTGACAAAGCTTTAACATAATTTGAAATTTGCTCCTTTCAAGCACTGAACCTCAGCCTTTAGTATTGACTATCTAAGCATAGATACCCCTTGCTGTCATGGCAGCAGCGACACGGTCAACCCCCACCATATAGGCAGCAGTGCGCATACTGATCTTTTCCTTTTGGGAAATGTTTAGCACTTCCTTAAAACTCCTTTTCATGATGGAGAGCAATCTCTCGTTAACCTGTTCTTCTTCCCAGAAAGATGATTGGGTGTCTTGTAGCCATTCAAAATAAGAAACCACTACACCACCCGCATTGGCGAGTATATCTGGCACAACGAAGATACCTCTATCATCAAAGATGTGGTCAGCTTCTAGGGTAGTAGGACCATTAGCTCCTTCAATAATAACCTTTGCCTTAAGCCGAGGAGCATTTGCCTCTGTGATTTGCTCCTCAACAGCACAGGGTAGCAAAATGTCGCAGGGAAGCTCGAGGAGTTCACGGTTTGTCAGCGATTCGCCACCTTTGAAGTCTATTAGTGAGTCTTTCTCATGCTTCAATAATCTGTCTACATCCAAGCCTGAGGAAGCGAAGGTACCCCCACTTATGTCACTAACAGCAATAATCTTGCAGCCGTATTTGGCCAACTCACTTGCTACTGCCTGACCTACTTTGCCAAAGCCCTGAACCACTACCGCTGCCCCTTGCAACTCCTTGCCCAGATATCCGAACATCTCCCTGGCTATTAGGGCACAGCCTCGCCCAGCTGCCCCCACTCTCCCCTTGGTCCCGCGGAGGCTAAGGGGCTTGCCGGTTACTACTCCGGGAACATAGAAGCCACGCTGTTGACTGTAAGCATCCACAATCCAGCCCATTACCGTAGCATCGGTACCGACATCAGGAGCCGGAATATCCTCGTCGGGGCCAATCACAAGAGAAATTTCGGTGGTATATCGCCGTGTTAGCCGCTCTAACTCTGTTGCCGACATTAGGTTAGGAGAGCAGGCTATCCCCCCCTTAGCGCCCCCATAGGGTATGTTAACCACAGCGGATTTCCATGTCATCAACATTGCCATGGCCTTTATCTCATCAGGGGTAACATCAGGCGCATAGCGAATCCCACCCTTACCCGGGCCTCGGGCAAGGTTATGTTGAACCCGGTAACCAGTGAAAACCACTGTCTTTCCATCGTCCATAACGATAGGGAAATGAACCGTGAGTTCCCGTTTGCATGAGCGTAGAACCATCCGTAATTTCTCATCAAGCTTTAGCCTATTGGCTGCCAAGTCAAATTGCTCTAACACTCCATGTAACATGTTTTCCCCTTGGCTGCTGCTTAGAGACATATTCTTACCTCCCCATCATCCATCCTCACCGGGAAATGGACTATCAATTCCCGCTCACACTCACTCAGCCTTGAACGCCATTTTTCAGCAATATTCATCCTGGCACAGACATCATTGATTAGCTTTGTTACATTGTTAAATGCTGACTCGCTTACGTTCGTAACTCACCCCCCGAAAGATTTTGGCACTTTCCAGTTTCGGCAGCGCTTAACTGCTTCTTCAAAGAGCGACCGGAACTGGCTCAGGTCTTTTGTAGGACTTAGGACAGTTTTTGGTGGGCTTGCCT
>DAOWAU010000153.1 GCA_030634425.1 Dehalococcoidia bacterium | reverse complement strand
TTATTACCAAGAAGCTGATTGAGGGGGCTCAGGATGCTCTGCTTCGCCATGGTGTTAGCGAGGCGGATATAGACGCTGTCTGGGTACCCGGCTCATTTGAAATTCCGTTAGCAGCTAAGAAATTGGCTCAATCCAAAAATTACGATGCCGTCATCTGCCTTGGCGCCGTGGTTCGTGGTGGAACGCCTCACTTCGAATATATTGCCACCGAGGTAACTAAGGGCATTGCTGCGGTAGGGCTAGAGACCGGACTGCCGGTTATTTATGGCGTAATCACTGCTGATACCCTGGAGCAAGCCATTGAGCGGGCGGGGACTAAGATGGGGAATGCCGGTTTCGAAGCCGCGGAGAAAGCCATCGAAATGGCTAACCTGCTCAAGAGCATAGGTTAACCATGCTCCTTAACTGCCATTGTTGCTGTTAATAGCCTTGGCATAATTCGAGATTTTCTTCAGTCGGTAACGAGATAGACCGTGTCTCCTCTCCTTGCCCGGTCGCTGATCTTGATGCCGACAGAATCCCCTGCCTTAGCCTCTTCAACATCTACATTGTCAATTTGCATGGAGTCAACGGTGAGCTCCATATCGGTGGTGTGTCCCTTGATGTGGATTTTATCACCGAGTTTCAGGGTTCCGGTTAGCTCAATGCCAGCTACCACAGGTCTGGCGAAGAAGTCACTCACCTTTCCGATTACTACCTCAGGCATCGGGATACCTCCTTTATGTTTAATGTGTTGTTTTTAAATTAGTATACGGTATGTTATCGGTATAAATCAATATCGCAGAATCTTTCTTAATCTTTGACATAGCACCACCTATCACCTATAATTACTTCAATCTATAATCACTCAGGGGAAGCAATCTTGGCGAAGAAAAATAGCCCAGAGGTAGAGACTGATGAGCAAGCGCTGGATATCGATAATATTAAACGGCGCTTGGACATGTTTGACCAGCGCTTGGATAACATCGATTCTATAGTTACAGCAGTTGCTGAACGACTAATGAGTCAACCTATCACCCTTAATATAGCCTGCCCTCACTGCGGCAGCAATATAGAGATTGCCATCATAGGCAATAGGAAACCAACGAAGTAACACCAGGCAGGCTAAGTATCCAAAATTTAAACCAAAGCTGTAGATATGCAGATAGTAGCTAGAGTTAACCAGACTAAATATGAGGTCTTCCGATGGAGATATGAGCTTAGTGTAGCGAAGAAGTTAGCTCTAGCTATAGGCTTTGCCGGGCTTACTGGACTTCTTGCCCAGATGAGAATCATGCTTCCATGGAGTCCAGTGCCGGTAACAGGTCAGACCTTTGCTGTTCTTCTTGCTGGTGTTCTCCTGGGGAAGCGGTGGGGAGGTATGAGTCTGGCTATCTATGCTGGTCTCGGTGCTGCCGGGCTCCCCTGGTTTTCCAGCTGGTCTGGCGGCATGGGGCACCTGGCTGGACCAACCGGGGGATATATAATCGGTTTCATCCTGGCTGCTCTTTTCTTGGGCTACTTCACCGATACCTATATCAGGTCGAGAAGCTTCCTGAGCATGCTAGCGCTCATGCTCTTTGCCAACTTTGTTCTAATCTATGTGCCCGGGCTCTTCCAGCTTGGGCTATGGCTCAGGTTGGTTCAGGGAGAGCCTGTGGCTTTTACCACTCTCCTCGGCATGGGAGCCATTCCCTTTATAGCTGGTGATATAACCAAGGCTGTGATGGCAGCTGCTATGGCGAGGGGAATGACACCCAAGCAAGCCTACAACGGAGAGGTGGATAAAGGGAAATGGGCAAGTTGGCGCATCCCCTGAAGGTTTGACTCCTTTCATTTTAGGCTGCCTCACCAGCTTGACGCTATGAAAAGCATCTAGTAGACTTGATATGCTAGTGGGCGGTTAGCTCAGTTGGTTAGAGCGCTGCGTTGACATCGCAGAGGTCAGT
>DAOWAU010000106.1 GCA_030634425.1 Dehalococcoidia bacterium | reverse complement strand
CCAGGGCAGCTTGTTGGGCTTCAAATAGTTGCTTGATGCCTTTTTCAGCCAGGGCGAGTAAGGAATCAATGGTCTCCTTAGAAAAGGGCTTGCCTTCAGCCGTGCCTTGGATTTCAACAAACTTACCATTACCGGTCATTACCACATTGAAGTCAACTTCAGCAATACAGTCTTCATCGTAGCACAGGTCGAGCATCATATAGCTGTGCACAATGCCCACGCTCACGGCAGCCAACGCAGTCTTCATGGGTATATCTGATATTATCCCTATACTTGCTAGATTTTGTAATGCTTGATATAAGGCTACGTAGGAACCAGTAATGGCAGCGGTTCTGGTGCCGCCATCAGCTTGAATCACATCACAATCTACAATCAGGGTTCTTTCTCCCAGTGCGGCCAGTTCGGTTATCGCTCGTAGCGAGCGCCCGATGAGGCGCTGTATTTCCTGGTTTCTGCCAGCGACCTTACCTGCTGAATCGCGTGGGGTGCGGCTGACAGTGGAGCGGGGCAGCATGGCATATTCGGCGGTAATCCAGCCACTACCCCCACCTTTAAGGAAGTTTGGCACCCTGTCATTGGAACTGACCGAACACAGCACTTGGGTCTTCCCCAGTTCTATCAGTGCCGAGCCCTCAGCAAAGCTCTGGAAGCCGGGGGTTATTTTTATCGGTCGCAGCTCGTCCCAGGCACGTCCGTCAGCCCTTTTCATTGAATCTCCCCTGTCATTTTTAGTTTGTCAAGTATAGCATTGGTAGGTAAATATTGGCAATTATGTAAGTTATCTTTTGTCAGCCTTCTGGGCTTATCAGGTATTCTCTTAGCCAGTCTAAGGCGGCATTGGCAGCCTCTAGTTTGTTTTGCTTTCGGTTCCCCTGGAGGTTGTGTTTCTGACTGAAGGTTCCGGCTTTATGGGATAGTCCGAGGTAAAATAGCCCCACCGGTTTTCCCGGCGTGGCACCGCTGGGGCCGGCAATGCCAGTGTCAGCCAAACATATGTCGGCGGCTAATACTTTTCTGCCACCCTGCGCCATCTCCTCAGCCACCTGAGAGCTAACCACACCATATCTGTCGATGGTCTCTTTCTTCACCCCCACCACTTTGCTCTTGACCTCATTGCTATAGGCAGTAATCGACCCCTTATAGTAGTCCGAGCTACCGGGGACGTTGGTTATCAGGTGGGATATTAGTCCTCCAGTGGCTGATTCAACTGCTCCCAGGGTCAGCCCTTTCTGGCGAAGTAAATTCCCTATCTCTTGCTCTCGGCTGGCCATCGCTTCAGACGAATCCTTTTTATTTTAGGGTGAGGGTATGGATTATTTGCCAACTACGTGTTATTATTCCCTATAGTGAGATTATATAGGAACTACGGGGTGAAATAAAGCTAGGGCATGTCCTGAACTGCTTAGCCAATAAGTAAGAAGGAGGTCTCTACTAATGCTAACAGCAGCTTTGGTCTTTGGCATCCTTGGTGGGATATCTGCGGTGTTTGGTGGTATTCTCCTAGGAGGGGTAGCAATCCCCGAACTGTCTTCAGATCTTACCTGGACATTCTGGTTTGCGGCGAGCATAATTTTACTTTTATCCTCTATCGCCTGTGGCGTTATTGGTCGCCGTGGCGGGGGGGAGGACTAACCAGGCTCATCAGATTCGTTGATTAGCCAAGGTTTCACTATACTATGAGGCTAATGAAGTGGACGGGTTTTAGATAGCTTCTTGGCTTCCCCATCTATGAACCCGTCTCAGAGGGGATTTCTCATGTTCTTTGCTTCTTTTACCTGCCCGGTATCCTTTCTGGTATTCTTTTCCCATTTGTTGTTTCTTTCCTTTAATCACAAAGAGAAGGCTATCACCTTAAGCGCCTCTCAGGGTAGCTCGTAGTGCTTCTTCTGATTCCGGGGTGGTAGTAGCTATTACCCGGTCTCCATCACGAAGAATAGTATCAGATGTGGGTATACGGGGCTTACGTTCCTTAGAGATGATTAGTGCCAGCTTGCTTCCCTCTGGTAACGAGAGCTCCTTTAGTGGTTTGCCTATTGTAGTTGAGTCAGGGGGGATTTTTACTTCTACAATTTCCAGCCCCGTCTCTCTAATGGTTAATAGATGGGTTAAGGGTTGTACTAGCACCTCCTCTTCTATGTGTTCGAGGATAACATTAGTGCTGCTTACGGTAACATCAATACCTAGTTTCTTAAAGACGGTTTCATTTTGAGGGTTTCTAATGCGGGCTATAGTGCGGGCAACATTAAATTTGTGCTTGGCTACCTGACAGGCAACTAAATTGTCTTCATCATCACCGGTCACGGCAATGAGCATGCCAGCCCGGCCGGTGCCTATTTCTGCTAAAGTGGCTGCTTCGCAACCATCACCATGAACACAAATGCCGCCCAGTTCATCGTTTATGATTTGGCAGAAGGCGGTATTCTTTTCCACAATAGTTACTTCGTGGCCTTCGTTTAACAGGGCTTTAGTTAGATAATAGCCTACCCTACCACCACCAATGACTATGATGTACATCTTTCCTTTATCAGCTTTCTACCTTTTCCTTCAGCATCTGGGCAAATATTGTGGTTGAGCTGAGGGTCTCTAGTCCCAAGGTGCTATACAATTCCTCCCGCAGAGGGTCGTAAATGCGGCAGACCACCTTAGGTACATTGAAAATATGCTTGGCAACCTGGGCTGCCATAACATTGCGATTATCCCCCTGGGTTACGGCGACGAAGACATCGACTTCCTCTATCCCTGCCTGTTTAAGTACCTCTTGATCAAGGCCA
The DNA here is from genome assembly GCA_030634425.1 of Dehalococcoidia bacterium. Next base: position 400 of record DAOWAU010000106.1, on the reverse strand, counting down.
TTGCCTACTAGAGCAGTGCCTTTGAAGGTGGGCGGTAGCCAGCGGAAACTGTAGGCATCGGTATCTAGGATGGTAACTGAATGTCCATCAGCATCTAATAGCCCAGCCAGTCGACCTCCGACTCGGCTGCAACCCATAATAACTATTTTCATAGGCTATCCTCAGTTAAGGTGAGGTATTGATGATATAGTATAACACGACAGGTAGCATTTTTTAACACATAAGGCACCACTTCACCCAGGCTAAACTCGCCAAAGCGTCTCTTGTAGACAACACCCATTATGATCAGGTCAACCTCTCGTTCTATTGCTTCATCAATAATGGCTGGTCCTGCTTCACGGGCTTGAAGCACATCAGTATCTATCCGGCAGTGCTGTTCTTTAGCGACATGCTCAATATG
>DAOWAU010000061.1 GCA_030634425.1 Dehalococcoidia bacterium | reverse complement strand
GATAATCGATGAGGCGGGTTGGCTTCATACCGGGGACCTAGCTGAAATGGATGAGAACGGTTACTGCAAAATCGTAGGCAGGATCAAGGACATGATTATTCGCGGCGGAGAGAACGTGTATCCGCGAGAGATCGAGGAGTTCCTCTATACAAATCCAAAGATTAAGGATGTTCAAGTAATTGGAGTTCCCGACAGCAAGTTTGGCGAGCAGATAGCTGCTTGGATCCAGTTAAAAGAGGGCCAGAGTGCTACACCTGAGGAGATTGAGAACTTTTGCAAGGGAAGAATTGCTCATTATAAGGTGCCCAAATACATCAAATTCGTTGATGACTTCCCCACGACAGTCACCGGTAAGATCCAGAAGTATAAGATGCGAGAGATAACAATCAAAGAGTTAGCGTTGGAACAATAAAACGCCATTAAGATAGTCTATTTCCAATCACACGATTTGACGCATTGTTGAGGAAACCCTTTAGTCTCATTTGCCCATCGGGTTTCGCATAATACGGAGTGTACGAGTTGGGTTCGAGGTTGGTTATTATCACTCCTTTTTAGCTAAATGAGATTGGCTATCCTCTCCTATGAAGAGCAATTCTTCAGGAGAGCCTTCCATGATAACCTTTCCCTCCTTCATAACATATCCGCGGTCAATGATATTAATAACCTGCTGCAGTTTTTGGTCGACCAGTAGAATGGTAACCCCTCGATCCCTTAGCTCAGCGATGGCCTTCACTACCTTCTTTACCAACTTAGGAGCCAGCCCTAACGTTGGGCAGTCCAGCAGGAGCAACTTCGGACTAGCCATCAGTGCCCGGCCAATGGCTAGCATTTGTTGCTCTCCTCCGGAGAGAGTTCCCGCATACTGCTTTCCCCTCTCTTTAAGGACAGGAAAAAGCTTATAGACAACCTGAATATCTTGCTCTATTCTGTCTCTTTTGTCTTTCCCACGTCGGTGATAAGCTCCCAAGATAAGGTTATCAATTACACTCATAGAGGGAAAAAGCAGCTTCATTTCATCTACATAAGATATGCCCAGTGGCACCACCTTCTCTGGGGGCAGGCTATGAATAGATGATTTGCCGAAAACCACCTTGCCGCCAACTACAGGCAGCAGACCGCAAATCGCTTTAAGTACGGCGGTCTTGCCGCAGCCATGATGACCAATAAGGACTGCGACTTCCCCTTTCTTAATATAAAGTGACACCCCTCGTAACGCCGGCACTGACCCATAATTAGCGTGGACATCATCCATCTGTAGTATGGCATGGTCTTCTACTATCATGGTACTAGCTTCCCTCGTCTGCCATTTGTTCACTACCCAGGTAAGCGTCTATCACCCGCTTGTTATGTTGTACCTCAGCCGGGGTACCCTCGGCAATCTTTTCCCCATGATCCAGGACAATTACCTGGTTGGCAATGCCCATTAATATATCTGTTAGATGCTCCACAATCAAGGTAGTTATCCCCTGACGCTGGAGTTCGAGAATCAACTGATTTAGCTTATCCACCTCAACGGTCAGTAGCCCACTATAAGGCTCATCAAGGAGCAATAGCTCAGAACCTGTAGCCAAGGCACGAGCCAATCCGACCAGTTTTTGCTGCCCCCAGGAGAGACTGCCGGGATTAGCCCGGGCTTTTTGTTCCAAGCCCACCAAAGATAACTGGCTCATCGCTGTCTCAAAAACGCTCTGCTCATCAACTCTAGCTCGGGGCAGTCTCAACCCTGAACTCATGAAGTCAGCCTTAGCTCGCAAATGACATCCCACCATCACATTCTCGATGACGGACATATTTGAGAAGAGCTGTATATCCTGAAAAAGCTGGGTGATGCCTAGTGAAGCGATACGGTGTGGGGCAATTCTATTTAGTCTCTTCTGCCGGAACCAGACTTCGCCTTCTTGAAGAGGAAGAAGGCCGCTAATCAGTTTAAGTAAGGTGGACTTCCCTGCTCCATTGGGGCCAATCATAACCAAAATATTTCCCCTGGGAACAGAAAAGCTCACCCCATTGAGAACAGTCAGAACACCAAAGGTCATTGATACATTTCTTACCTCTAGGAGAGGTGCACCTACAGCGTCACTTTTTCTTTCCTTTTTTGACACTGCAACGCCTTTCATCCCGGTAAGGTCAACTTTCATGACATTATCGCCTTCTTTTTTGGCACTGCCTTCTGAATTATGGGAAACAAACCTTGGGGCAAATAAAGTAATGCCACCACTAAAATAATACCATAAGCTATGAGCTCATAAGAGCCACTGGGACCACCAACTAATACTGGTATGAATTCCTGTAACAGTTGACGTATGCCAACTATCAGGCCAGCTCCCAGAAAAGCCCCCCAAGGGCTTGACCTGCCGCCAATAATTGCCATTAATGCTACCAGTGCGGAGAACTGAAGCATAAAAGTGCCCGGTTCTATGATACGGGTATAATGAGCGTATATGCTGCCGGCTATGCTGGCATAGACGGCACTTAAGACAAACACCCATACTTTGTACTTCATAATGTTTACCCCCAGAACCTGGGCGGCATCTTCACTACCACCAGCATAGGCATTTAGTGACCTTAGCGCTCTCCCTACACGAGAGTCGGCCAGGTTTAGGGAAAATATAAGGAGCAGGATAGCTATTATCCACAATAAGTAGTAATTAAACAAGAGATTTTGGGACGTAAATCCCCCCAGCGAAAGTGGGGGAATATTCATCATACCCATGGCACCACCGGTTAAGTCTGTCAGGCTGCTAATCAGGTAAAAGAATACTAAGTTCAAGGCAAGGGTTACCCCGGCTAAAATAAGCCCGTGCATTCTGAACATAGCTCTGCCGACAATGGCAGCGACACCCCCTGTAAAACCAGCTGCCAGAAAGAGCGCTAACCAAGGTGAAAAGTGGTGCTGGGTAGTGAGGATTCCCGAAACATAGGCACCACAGCCAAAAAGAGCAGCATGCCCCAAAGATATCTGGCCGGCAAAACCCATGAGCAGGATAAGCCCCATGGTTACAATAGAATAAAACCCTACTTCTATCATAACCGTATTCGGGTACGCTCCGGCACCAAGGGGTATTGTCAGCATCAACATGGTGAAGATACCTACCGCTAAATGTTGCCGGTTAGTCGCTGCTACCTTCTTGGGTATTTCCTTTATAGTCTGTATACTGGCTAGCATCTTTATCCCTGCCCGGCGGTAAGCAGTATTCCGCGACGCCTACATAGTAAAACTGAAACCAGAATTGCCAGAGCGATAACGCTATGATACCCACCGGGTATTACCCCCGCCGTTATCGCCTCAATCATCCCGTAAACCAGCCCGCCTAGTATCACACCTTCGGCCCTGGTTATCCCACCAACGAAAGCGGCTAACACTCCTTTGGCAGTTAATGGCAGGCCTATACTATACGAAGTCATCGTTAAGGGAGTTATCAATGCGCCTACAACAGCTCCCAGGCCAGCCGCCAGGGCGAAGGAAAACAGTGCCATCCTCTCTATGCTTATCCCCATCATCCTTGCTCCCAGGGGTTCGTTAGCACAGGCGCGCATGGCTTTGCCCTGGATGGTATGCCCAAAGAAAAAGAACAGGCCGATTACCATAAGCAAGGTGATGCCTATAACCCAGGGGGTCTGGCCAAAGATAGTTGCCTCCCAGAGCTGAATACTCGACGTATTAAAAAAAGCGGGTAGGCTCCTGAATTCCCACCCCCAGACCCGGAGAGCTATCCCTTCAATGATGAAGGCACAACCAAGGGTGAGGAAAACCTTGGTCATGCCTGAGGATTTCCTCGCCGGGTAGATAATGAACCGGTATAGCCCGGCACCGGCCAAAGCAGTAATAACCACTGCCAGAAGTATGCTGGGGAAGAGTGGTATACCCATGGTATAGAAGCTAACCGTCAGCATTCCCCCCAGCATCACGAACTCGCCCTGGGCAAGGTTAAGCACACGGGTTACATTGTAAATGATGAAGAAGCCTAAGCCTAGGGCAGCATAAATACAACCCAGATTCAAGCCGCTTATGAATATCTGCAAAGCAACTGAAAAATCCAAGCTACTCCCGGATAGGATCTAATTACTGCTCAGGGTAAGTAAACTAACTGACCATCTTTAAAGGTAACCATGGTCATCTTTGTCTTGCCAAGAATAACGCCGAAATGGTCTTCCGGCGACATGGAATAAGTAGCCACCAGAAGGTCGAGGTCTGTGGTGGTCTCAAAGGCATCCCTTATCTTACTCCTGGCTTCCTCCAGATTGGATGGGTCGGCGTTTGCCCTCTTTAAGCCATCTTCAATAAACTGCACAAACTGTCCCCCGAGGACACCCCACATGGCTGCCGGGTGACCATATCGCTCCGTGTATAGCTCACCAAATTCACGAAGGATAGCCTTATCGGGGTCACTGTCAGGAAGCTGCTGCCATACGTCCATCTTAGCCGTAACGCTGATAACCGAGGGCTCCATCTCATAATACTGGCCAAACGACTCAAGCAATCTCGGATCCAATTGGGGTGGCGTTGCTATTATAGGTAGTGATATATCCATCTCCCTGGCTTGCTTAATGGCCATGGCGGCGGTGGGGCTGCTACCCCAGATGTATATGGCTTGAGCCTCAGAGTTCTTGATATTGGTTAGCTGGGGAGCTACATCGGTCGCCCCGGGGTCAAAGTACTGCTCTTCGACAATGGCCATATTGTAGCTCGGGCTGACCTGGGGCAGAAATATCTTACCCCCTTGGCCATAGCCACTGTTTTCTATCAGCACAGCATACTTAGTGACGTCCATGTTTTGGACAACATAGTCCAGCGTGGTAACAATATAGTCAGTCTCGCCTCCGGCGGGTCTAAAGACCCATCTCCCAAGCTCGTTATCAAATAGAGACGTCCCGGAGAGAATCACCGTTGGTACCTCTGCTTCATTACCCACCGGCACTATACTCATTGATAAAG
>DAOWAU010000156.1 GCA_030634425.1 Dehalococcoidia bacterium | reverse complement strand
ATTGGAATAAGAACTTGGAAACTATGGATCCTGAAGAGCGGGAGCAGAAAGTAATTTTACCCAAGCTCAAGGCACAGCTCAAGTATGCCTATGACAGGTCTGCTTTGTACCATAAAAAATGGGGTGAAGCCGGGATAAAACCGGAGGATATTCAATCGTTGGAAGATTTTGAGTGGCTCCCCTTTTTAACTAAGGAGGAAATTCGCCAAGACCAGAAGGAAGACCCTCCCTTTGGTATTAACATCTGTGGTATAGGTTTCAAGGATATCACCCGGATACAGGGAACTTCCGGAACTACGGGTAGACCCACGGCTTTCGGCATCAGTAAGGATGATTTCGAACGCATTGCAGAAGCCCATGCCAGAACAATGTGGGGGTTTGGAATCCGACAAGATGACATCGTCTTCATCGCCTCTCCCTTTATTCTCTATTGGGGAAGCTGGGGAGCATTGCTGGGAGTTGAGCGTTTGGGCGCTGTCGGCTTTCCATTTGGCGCTGGCATTCCGGGGCAGACCGATAGGGCAATCGATTGGATATTAGAAGTAAAACCAACTGTATTCTACGGAACGCCTTCTTATGGCCTTTATATAGCCGAAAGGGCTAAAGCCAGGGGAATCGACCCAGCCAAGGATTTTAATTTTCGCATCCTTTTTTTCTCAGGCGAGCCTGGATCGGGTATCCCCTCCACCAAAAAGCGGATTGAGGAAACTTACGGTGGTATTTGCATTGATTCAGGTGCTACCGCCGAAGTGGCACCCTGGATGACCAATTGTGAATGCGAATGTCGGCAGGGAATGCACCTCTGGCAGGATATAACCTATGCGGAACTGGTAGACCCGATTACCAAGAAAAGAGTCCCCTATGGAAAGGAGGGTGCCATCGTTTATACCCATTTAGAGCGTACCTCACAGCCCATGATCCGTTTCTGGGCGGGTGACCTCACCCTATGGGTTAACGAGCCGTGCCCCTGTGGGCGAACTTATCCTCGATTACCTAAAGGTATATACGGCAGGACAGATGATATGTTTGTGGTAAGAGGGGAGAATGTTTACCCCAGTGCTATAGAAGATGTAGTCAGGGGCATCGGGGGGCTAAGTGACGAATATCGTATCATTATCACCAGGGAAGGAATTATGGACGAGCTTGCTATACAGGCAGAACGTGCTGAAGGCGTGGGTAGTGATAGCGTTCCTCAGCTAAAGAAAACGCTTGAGGCCGAACTAAAAACACGCGGGCTCCGGTCAGTAGTTGAGATACTTAATCCAGGCACCTTAGAGAGAACTCAATTTAAGGCAAAAAGAGTTATCGACAAGCGGCATTTATATGAAGGCCTTGTCAAGTAAAAGTAGTTTAGTCAGTAGAACGTAGAGAGGGGTGGTAACAAATGCTAGAAATATCGGGCTCGGTTGCTGTGATTACTGGGGGGCATAGTGGCATCGGTAAAGCCGTGGCTAAGCACTGGGTTAGCCACGGAGGTAAGGTGGTTCTAGCTGCCAGACGCCTTGATAGGCTTTTGCAAGCGGAAAAAGAGTTGCAGGAAATGGGGGGAGATGTGGTAGTTGCTGCTTGCGATGTGACTAAGGAAGAGGACAATCACTGCCTGGCGCAATTAGCTGTAGAGAAATTTGGAGCTATCAATCTCGTTGCCACTTGTGCCGGTATCACCAAGGATGGGCTCATGCTTTCCCCTGATAGGGACACGGGGAAGGTAGTCAAAAAGATGTCGCTTGAGCAATTTAAATCGGTGTTGGATATCAATCTTACCGGCACTTTCTTAACTGTGAGGGAGTGCGCTGAACAAATGATTAACCTGGGCTGCAAAGGGTTAATATGTCTATTTTCCTCAATCGGTTCCTTGGGCACTGCCGGGCAAGTCAATT
>DAOWAU010000109.1 GCA_030634425.1 Dehalococcoidia bacterium | reverse complement strand
TCTCACCACTTTCCTCCCTTCTCCCAGGTTAGCTATCGCCTCAAGGTAGTCTTCCATGCTGGCGGTCTGCTCTCTTTGCGCTTCTTGCTTAACCATTACCCTGCTCTCATAATTGTTAGACATGTCTAACAATTATAATGTAATTCATTTTTGCTGTCAACATTGTTACGTGTTCTATGGAATAGAAGGAATTTGAGTATGCTCAGGCTGAGAGGATTTGAACCTCCGCCCTTCTAGGACTGTCAAGGCATAGAGGTGCGTCTACGAGTTCCATCACTGCCTGCACTGCCTTGGGCAACAGGGCTGCCTCATCGATGCCGAATACTCCCACGTTAACATCAATAATATCCGCTCCGGCTTCAGTTTGAGCCAGGGCTTCTTTGCGCACAATCTCCAGGTCACCGGCCTTGAGAGCCTCGGCTAGTCTTTTCTTGCCCGTGGGATTGATACGCTCACCGATAAGTACTGTGGGCTGGCTATCACCAATAATTACTTCCTTGCTATGGTTTGATACTTTGGTTTCCATCAGTCGATTCCCTCCCTTTTGCCATTTATAATCCGGTATCTTCCCAGATAATTTGCCTGTATAAATGTTGGCTGAAAGCTGGGGCTGCTGGCCAATTCGATATAACTGACTCTGGAGGCGACAGCCTGTGCCCCAGCTCGAGCTTTAAGGGAAATCAGAGCCAGCTTGGCTCCCATACCGGCAGCGTTGCCCACCTGCCGGAAGCGGTTTAGTGGTAATGGTGGCAACATTCCGACTGCCACGGCACTGGCTACATCAATGTAGGTGCCAAATGCTCCGGCAATTATCACCTGTTTGATATCGTCTTCGGCGCAGCCGCTCGTTTCCAGAAGTGTCTGGATACCGGTGCGAATGGCTGCCTTGGCCAGCTGCAATTCTCTCACGTCACTCTGGGTGATGGTGATGGCCGGCTTTCCCTTTCGCTCCTCCTTGCTGACCAGCATGAACTCGTGCTGTCCTTTATAGGTACGTACTCGAGGTCGATTGTCTATTATCCTGCCACCCTCATCGATGATTTTGGCTACGTAAAGCTGAGCCAGTGCATCAACTATGCCCGAGCCACAGATGCCGACCGGCGGGGACCCGCCGATAGTCTGGTATTGGATCTTACCGCCATCTATGCGTACGCGTTCGATAGCTCCTGTAGCTGCCCGCATGCCGTGCTTGATATGACCACCTTCAAAAGCAGGTCCAGAGGCACAGGAGGTGGTCGTTATCTTCCCCTTATAGATTAGAGAGACCTCGGTGTTAGTCCCGATGTCCAGGGCCAAAGTTGTTCTTTTAGTCTGCCAGGCATCCGTTGCCAACAGCATGGAAACATGGTCGGCGCCAACGAAGCCGGCGATGTTGGGCAGCATGTATACGTAAGCCCCAGGGGCAATATTCAACCCCAGCTCGCCGGCCCTGATCTCTAGCGCCCGGCTGACAGCAGGTACAAAAGGAGAGAGAACAAGTTGCTTTATCGGCAGGCGGAGGAAAAGGTGGTGCATGGCCGTATTGCCCACGACTACTGTTTCCACAATTTCTTCATGTCTGGCACCGGCTTCAGCACAGAGCTCAGTGCACAGCTCGTTGATGGCATCAACCGCCAGCTTCTGCAACTGGACACTTCCATCTGGCGACTTTACCACCCTGTTGATACGACTGATGATATCTTCTCCATAGCCAATCTGGGGGTTCATTATCCCTTTGGCGGCTAAGGTCTGTCCGTCATCCAGATCAACCAGATAACCGGCAACCTTGGTAGTGCCCAGGTCTATGGCTAATCCTAGCAGGTGGCTTTTGGGGGGCAGAATAGCTATCACCTCACTGTTACGGACTACAGCTTGGCTTTTCCAATTCCAGGACCGCAGTTGGTCGGAGATGGTGCGCAGGGCACCAGTATCAATCTTGGTGCATTGGAGCTTGTGTTGCTGGTTCAATGCCTCGAGCAGGCGGTCATCATCAGCCTGAGGGGCTTCTAGCGAGGGGGTGGCTAGCTGCAGGCGGTAGCCTCGAACTGGTGGCTCCGGGGAAACTTTTACCTCCAGTCCCTCCACCTGGACTCGCTGTGGTGTAGTCATAGACTCCGCTGGTACAGTTATCTTACAGTCGCTGATGGGATAGGTCTGACAGGCTAGTCGCCAGCCATCCTTCAGTTCTTGTGAGGTGAACACTTCACGTTCGCTGGGCCTTGGTTTAGAGACACTACCACTTACAACGTGAACCTTGCATGAATGGCATGTTCCCTTGCCGCCGCATATGTTGTTGATACCTAGGCCGAGCTGGCGAGCACAAGCTAAGAGAGATTCTTGCTTGCGACATTTACCTCTCAGCCCTACCGGCTCAAAATCAATGGTGAAAGCAGTCATTCTCTTTCTAATTTGTTACTCTATAGTGACAGGTTTCGCTGAGGCTGCAGCGGGCACAGACTTCAGCCTGGGGCCGATCGTACAGACTAGAACGGCAAGCTCCTTCACCTCGGGGAAGATTGCTTGTATTAATGGACCGCATATCGCCTTGTCACCCTCCAGCGATATCTGGCTACCATTCATGTTGCTTACCATATAGTATTCGTAAACCACTGCTGGCTCCAACAGGCCAGTCTTCCTGACACTGGCGAGTAGTTCCTCAATGAAAGATCTGAACTCATGCCTGACTTCAGCCCCTCCCGCCAGTCCCTGTCACCGCAGTACGTCCCCGACCCTCAGGCTCAGGGGGATATCACGGATTACGGCATAACCCAGCCTCTCCTCTGCTCCTATATTATATTACCACCCCACCCTGTCCGTTAGCAGCCGAATATCAGAAGCAATGTAGTATCGCACCTGGTACCTACTACTTGACCAAGGGATGGATTGAATCCGGTGACACCCCTTTCAGCGAATATGATATGCTGGTTAAGCGCTATGGTGAACAGATAGCGCAGCGTATTATCAATAAGATTCTCAAGAATTATACCAGACTGGCATTTATTAACACAGGCAATAATAAACTGGAGTATTATCGGGAGCATGCTCGAAGTATGGCTGGGCGATTTAACTTGCGCTATGAAGAAATCCGAGGCTCAGATGCAATTATCAGAAAGATGTTATATGGACCATGGAACGCTGAGTTTGTCATTATTCCGCCCGGTAAGACT
>DAOWAU010000120.1 GCA_030634425.1 Dehalococcoidia bacterium | reverse complement strand
TGGCGAAATCAGAATGGCCAGCAACCTTACCAAGATATGGTCCAGGGCTCATCTGAATATCAGTGTAGCCTATAAAGAAGACCTGGACAAGGTAATGTTGGTAATAAGGAAAACGTGGGAAGAATTGGCTGAAGACCCCGATTGGGGCCCGTTCCTAATCTCAAAAACACCCTGGCTTCTCCGCGTAGATGAGTTTGGCGACTCGGGGATTACCATTAAAGTAGTCGGTGAGACCGAGCCCGGCCAACACTGGAATATCATGGGCGAACTGAGGAGAAGAATCAAGAAGGTCTTTGACCAGGAAGGGATAGAAATCCCCTGGCCCCACGTCAAACTTTATATGGGTGAGAGCAAGGCAGGCGGAGGTCCAACCTGTAAGGCTTGCTCCCAAGCCAACCCTCCCGGCAGTAGCTTCTGTTCCAATTGTGGTGCCAGCCTAAGCTCCTAAATACCTTGTTTTCTCCGCCGGCACTAGCTATAATTAGCTTTAATCTAAGAGAGGAGATGTGAAAATTGCCTTCATATGCTTACTTCCACAAGCAGTTTATCCCTCTATCTGAAGCCAAGATAGGAATTATGACCCATTGCCTTCACTACGGCACCGCCATTTTTGAGGGCATCAGGGGTAACTGGAACAGCGAACAAAAGCAGCTTTACCTGTTTCGGCTTAAGGAGCATTACCAACGAATGCTCCAAGGCTGCCGCTTGCTGAACATCGACCTGCCCCATACCCTTGATGAGCTATGCCCGATAACAGTTGAGATGGCAGAAAGGTGCGGCTTCAAAGAAGACATATATATACGCCCTCTAGCCTACAAGGGCTCTGAAGACCTGGGACTCCGCCTTCATGGTCTGGAGGACGATTTCTTAGTCTTCGCCATTCCCTGGGGACCATATCTGGATATGGATAAAGCCAGATGCATGGTCTCTTCATGGCGGCGCCCTGCTGATAACATGATTCCGCCCCAGGCTAAGATCACCGGCCTTTACATTAATAACTCCCTGGCTAAAACCGAAGCCGCCAGTAGTGGCTTTGATGAGGCGATTATGCTTGCCCCAGATGGCTATGTCTCTGAAGGGACTGGCGAGAATATCTTTCTAGTTATAGATGGCAAGTTGGTTACCCCAGCCAGCTACAATAGCATCTTGACGGGTATTACTCGTGATACAGTAATAAAGCTGGCACAGAACGAACTGGGCATAGAAACCATAGAGAGAGCGGTTGACCGCAACGAGCTTTATATGGCTGAAGAATGCTTCTTTACCGGCACCGCTGCCCACATAACCCCCATAGCCGAAATAGACCACCGTAACATAGACGACGGTGAAGTTGGCGAGCTAACCAAAAAATTACAACAAATCTACTTCGATGTAATCCGGGGCAACAACCCCGAATACCTCGAGTGGTGCACCCCGGTCTATAAGAAGTAGACCAGGGTACTGGTGCCGAAAAATAGGCTACCCTTTATCTGCACCCACCCCTAACGACTTCAACAGGCAAATGATGCGGCAGCTTTCCTCCAGGGTAGTGGTGTAGCTGTAGGCTCCATCAAGTAGTTGACCAATGGCAAAACTGCCATGACCGTGAACCATAACAATCCGCTGCTGCTTTAATGCCTGGGCGATGACATCAGCCAGACCCCCTGGTTTCACCTCCATATTCCAGCCAAGGACTGGAACCTGGCCTATCATAGACCGCCCCTCAGCATCATTAGACACAATCTCGGTCTCAACTAATGACAGAGCGACGGCATGAGAGGGGTGAGCGTGAACAATGGCTAATGCCGGGGTCTGCTGATAAATAGCGCGATGGACAGCTAATTCGTTTGAGGCAAATGGTGTAGAGCGGTCATTTTTGCTTATCCCAGTCTCTATCAAATCGGCTTCCGCTAGACAACCAAGCATACTGCCACGGCGGGTAATAATTAACCGATCCCCCAGCCTGATACTTAGATTTCCACCATGGGAAGAAATCAGCCCCTGAGTGAAAAGGTCACGGCCTACAGTCTGAAACTGAGATAAGATCATAACTAGCTCTTTTTGAGAACCCGCTTTATCCTTCGAGAGGATAACTATACTAACTGCCTGATAACGGCAATAACCCTACCTTGAATCTCAATATTATCAGGGTCAACATATATCGGCTGCATCTGGCTATTTGCCGGCTGAAGTCGAACGCGACCCTTCTCAGCATAAAACTTCTTCAGCGTCGCTTCCCTTTCAGCCTTAAGCCATATGGCTGCCATCTCCCCATTCTCCACCCAATTCACATACTCCATCAAGACGAAATCGCCATCGTTAACCAGGGCATCCACCATTGACATGCCCTTCACCCTTAGAGCATAAACCCCTTCCCTCCCCCGGGTCAAATCTTTGGTCACCTCCAGAGTATCTGAGGAAGCAGTGACATCCCAGGTATCAGGAGCAGGTACAGGTATCGGCTCCCCAGCCGCTACCTGACCAATAATAGGTACCTGAACTCGACCTCCTGGGCTAAGACGACCGACTAGCTCGATACCACGCGACACCTCGCGACGACGGCGAATATAGCCCTCCCTCTCCAATATCCTTAGGTTATAATCCACCACCGAGGTCGAGCTAATCCCACACCCATTTACTATATCCCTGATGGTGGGTGGATAACCCTCATCCCCCCAAAAACGGCGGATAAAATCAATAATTTGTTGCTGTCTAGATGATAATGCCTTCACCTCTCACCCCACGAACCACTACTTCATATAGGGAGAACATCTGTTCTATAAAACTTTACCCAAAAAGAAGGCTTTTGTCAACACTCAAACTGAATTATTCAGCAGAAGACGAACTCTTGGCCTCATTTAGCTTCTTCATTAATCGTGATTTGCGTCGGGCAGCGTTATTGGGATGGATAATCCCCTTCTCAGCTGCTTTATCAAGA
>DAOWAU010000042.1 GCA_030634425.1 Dehalococcoidia bacterium | reverse complement strand
TTTGAAGCAGAATGGATTGAAAAACCGTTACCCAGCGGTCCGAATATATCTAGTTTATCTCCTGTCTGACGTTGGGACAACCATTCCGTGCCCTTGCCAACTATAGCAAACAACAGAGCTATTTTCCCTCCATCTACTCGATGAACGCTCAACGGGCGGCGTAGTAATGTTTCCTCTCCACAGCGCACCATGACAAATTGTCCCGGCTTGGCTTCAGAGGCTATTTGGGGGGATTCCAGCCAGATAAGATAAACCCCTGGCATGACCTCGGTGTTAGAAATAATGGGGGCAAAGTCTTGCTTCAAATCGGCTCCTTTAGTCCTTCCCTGCCCGGTATGCTGGTATTGAATACCACCTCACCATAGGTGCTATCCTCAGCGCCGAAGGCATAGCCGTGATACACTGAGCCGTCTTCCAAGACTAATATCGCTTCTTTGGTCATTTTATCAACCCTATCCCCTTTGTCCCCTTCCCCTTCATAAGGGGAATTTGCCATTGGTTATGTAGGAGAGGCTTCACCTCTCTTAGACTCTCCTTTGGTATTTTCACCTAGTTACTCTCCAGATTAATAGAGTCATCCTGATAAACCAGCTTTCCCTGAGATATGGTTGCCATTACCTTACCTTTAAGGGTTGAGCCAGCCAGAGGGGTATTCTTCCCTTTGGAGGCAAAATCCTTGGTATCCACCACCCAATCCATATCGGGGTCAAAGATGGTGACATCGGCTGGCGCCCTAACTTCAAGGCTGCCCAGCTTTCCATATTTGCTACCAATAATCTTTGCTGGTTCGCAGGTAAGCTTGGAGATAAGGGTGGTCAGGGTAAGCTGTCCATTGTGCACCAGGCTCATCAGGCTACCCAGGGCGGTTTCCAAGCCACTGATGCCAAATGGAGCTTGAGCAAATACTGCCAGCTTATCGGCTTCGGTGTGAGGGGCGTGGTCAGTAGCAATGGCATCAATTACATTCTCCTTAAGCCCCTGAATTAGGGCTTGAATGTCCTGTTTGGTCCTCAGTGGAGGATTCACCTTGGCATTGGTGTTATAGCCGATGACCTTTTCCTCAGTCAGGGTGAGGTGGTGTGGGGTAACCTCGGCGGTAACCTTCGCTCCTTTATCCTTGGCGCGTCGGATAAGGTCAACCGAGAATGTGGTGGAGACGTGGGCAATGTGTAGTCTAGCTCCGGTGAGGCGAGCCAGACTGAGGTCGCGGGAGACCATAATCTCCTCGGCAGCTGCTGGTATCCCCTTAAGGCCTAATTGAGATGATATCACCCCTTCGTTTATCAGCCCGCCATCGCTGAGGACGGTATCCTCGCAGTGGTCAATGAGGGGTAAGCCCAGCTTTCGGGTGTGCTCTAAAGCACGGCGCATCAGATCGGTGTTCATTACCGGACTCCCATCGTCGCTGAAAGCAATCACCCCACACGAAACCATCTCTGGCATCGGGGCCAACTCCTCACCTTTCCTCTCCTTTGAGATACAACCGATGGGAAGGACACGGGCCGTGCCTTGTGATAGGGCTAAAGAATTTACATAGCTTATAGTGAAGCGATTATCTAAGGGTGGCCTGGTGTTGGGCATGCAACAGATGGTGGTAAAGCCACCTCTGGCAGCAGCCCGGCTTCCAGTGGCGATAGTTTCCTTCTCCTCAAAACCGGGTTGTCTGAGATGGCAGTGGAGGTCAATAAATCCGGGGCAGACTATCATCCCCTGAGCGGTGAGGATAGCATAATCTGACTGGGGTGGGGTTGTCTCTCCCTTACCCAGCCAGGCAACCTTGCCCTTGCTGATAAGCACGCTGCCAATCTCATCTATCCCTTGGCTGGGGTCGAGTATATACCCTCCTTGAATAAGTAAAGACTTCATCGCTTTCTATTCATTAACCACTCGTTCTGACATAGTGACTGGGCTTGAATCCGTGAGCCTTGGCTTCACTTTCAGAATCGAAAATAATCAAATTCTCCGGCTTGATTTTTCTCGCCCAATGGCTATCAGCGCTATGGTACTTTTTGGTCTCTATTTTCCCTTCGTGCCAATCTGAGCTGGCGATATATTTGGGTTCGAAGCCATGCTCACAATAGACACACCTCAGTGTCAGAGGGCTATTTTTGACTATCTTGAATTCGGGCTTAAGGTATTTTCTTTCGGTTTCCTGTACTGAGACACATCTAGGATTAGGACATCTCAACCCGTAATCACGCCGATAAACGGGGTAATTTATTTGAGGTAAAGGTTCTTCGGTAGGGGAAATTTCTTTAATTCCTAACAATAGGGCAAGTAGTGCCATTCTGATTGGCACTCCCAAGGCTGCTTGCTTAAAGTACATACTCCGTGGGTCAGTATCCAGCTCATAGGCTAGCTCATCAACTCTAGGCAGCGGATGCATGATGATGGTTTTCTTGAATTCCTTCTTCTTAAGGAGCTTCTTATCCACCACTGGGTATCTTTCTTTTAGCTTTTCCCCTTCGCTGGTAGTGGTAAATCGCTCCTTCTGAGGTCGGGTAACATAGAGGGCGTCAACCCCTGTCTTAAGCTCGACCTCAATACTCACATCAGGCATCATTGCCAGTTGATGAGGGCTCCCAGGCGTTATGTATATAGCATCCAGGGCTGAAAGCCTTTCCTCGGCGGCTGAGCCAGAAGTCTCGTGTTTCTCTAGTTCGCCCCCATATTCGGTGACTAGCTTCTCGATAATGTGCTGCGGTACCTCTAGACCTGGGGTAGGGCAAAAGAGAATATTGGCTCCTAACCTGGCTAGAGCGAAGATTAGTGAATGCACCGTTCGCCCATATTTTAAATCTCCCCACAGAGCAATATTTAGTCCCTTGATGGTCTGTCTTGCTTTTTTGATGGTATAGAGGTCACATAAAGTCTGAGTTGGGTGCTGGTGACCTCCGTCACCAGCATTTATTACCGGGACGCCAGCGTAGTCGGCAACCACCTTGGCTGCCCCTTCCCAGGGGTGGCGGATGACAATTATATCGGCATAACTCCCAATTACTCTGGACATATCCGCAATGCTTTCACCTTTAGCCAGCGAGGTTGCCTTTACATCAGCCGCACTTATGACACTGCCTCCAAGTCTATGCATTGCTGTTTCAAATGACAGCCGTGTCCTGGTGCTGGGCTCAAAGAACAGACTGGCCATAATCTTGCCCCGGCATAGACCTAATTGCTCGTTTAAGGAGCCTGACATTTCATCGGCCAGGGAAAACAGCGCCTCTATTTCCCCATTGGATAAATCATCTGCGGTAACTAGACTTCTATTTGCCATAACCATATCAATTTCCTTTTATGACGCTTGTTATCTCGACCATGTCTGCGATGGCTACTTCATCTACACCATCGGTTTCCATCAGTCGAACCTGTATCTCCTCATGCCTGGAGCTGGGCACATTCTTACCTACATAGTTAGCCCGTATCGGCATCTCACGATGGCCACGGTCAATGAGCACAGCCAGTTGAATTAATTTTGGTCGTCCTAGGTCAATGAGGGCATCCATAGCAGCACGGGCGCTGCGTCCTGTATAGAGGACGTCATCAACCAGTACTATGGACTTGTCATCAATGCTGACTGGAATTTCGGTGCGCTGGACGATAGGTTGTAGGTCTAACGAGGAGAGGTCATCCCGATACAGGTTGATGTCCAAAGCGCCAATAGGTATCTTCAGTTCCTCAAAATCTCCTATGAGGGTGGCTAATCGCTTGGCTAGAGGCACACCACGAGTGCGCATACCAACCAGTATAAGGTGTTCCGTAGACTTATTTTGCTCTATGATTTCGTGGGCAATACGTGCCAGAGTCCTCCTGATATCCTCTGGTGTCATTAAGATTTTTTTAGACATAAAAAAACCTCTTACCTGCGCTGGCAAGAGGTCTTGTATTCGACTTCTTACATTTCCCTTACCAGCCTCTCCGGACTAGCTTAAAGGTTCCTACTCTAAATATATATTATACCACGTTAATGTAAGTTATGGCAAGGGTTTATATACGGAAAATTTTTCTTTGCTATAGAACCATTGACTAATAACCAAGATTGGATTATATATAGTTATCAGATAACCCCACTTTTTAATGGAGGTGAAAAGTGTCGCAGGAATTAAAGGGGAGGTTGAGAGCTGAGGGCCTAAATGAAGGGTTCGAGTTTTTTGGTGTAGTTGATGCTGCTGAGTTGGCTAAAGTGCCTTTTCCTCCGCATCGGTGCATTGATACACCCCAGGGTTTTCTGCCAGAAGCCAAAAGTGTTGCCGT
The DNA here is from genome assembly GCA_030634425.1 of Dehalococcoidia bacterium. The sequence continues at coordinate 2,007 of DAOWAU010000042.1, read as the reverse complement.
GTTTGGGATGCATGTTTGGGATCCATTATTTAATGCGGTGTTAACCTCAGTACTACCTGATGGGACTATCCCATTCGACGATGTACCCGGTTCTCAGTACTATAACCTGTACTATGAGCTTACGGAAGCCCGGGCACATCGCGTTGCTCAGGTACTCCGGGATGTCGGATATAAAGCGGTGGTGACGCACTTCGTTCATGCCAAGGCAGCGGCAACCCTGGCTGGGTTGGGTTGGATTGGGAAACAGACCTTGTGCATTACCCCTCTGCTTGGCCCCCGGGTGCGATGGTGCTCGATAGTAACTGATGCTGTTCTGCCTTGCGATGAACCGTTCAAAAAGGACCTTTGCGGTGATTGTACGCTATGCATAGAAGCTTGCCCCACCAGGGCTATCATTCCCGGCCCTTCTCAGGGTGTGAAGCCGGGGAAGAAGGTAGACTTCTGGAAGTGTATTGTTCCTCAGGAGATGCTGGCTGAACCCAGCGAAGATTGGCAGAAGTATGCCAAAAAATATACTAAGCGCGGTTTCACTGAGTGCCTGATTTGCCACGATGCCTGTCCCATCGGCAAGGAAGAGCATGAGCGGCGTCTCAAAGCATATACCACCAAACCACGAGGTTAACTAACAAGTCATTACGATTTATAGACAAAGAAGCCCCTTGTCTTGCGGCAGAGCCATACCAGGAACAGCATAAAGGGGACTTCCGTCAGCACCCCAACCACGGTGGCAAGGGTGGCTCCGGAGGTTACGCCGAAGATAGTTATGGCTACTGCTACGGCTACCTCGAAGTGATTGCTGCCGGCAATGAGAGCAGTTGGCGCTGCATCCTCATAGTCGAGGTGCATGCGTTTGGACATGATATAGGCGATGCCGAAAACGAGAAGAATATTGAGGAATATGGGGATGGCAATCATGCCCACTATTGCTGGCATCTCTACAATTACATTGCCCTGCAGAATAAACAGTATCATCAGAGTACAGAGAAGGGCAATTATTGATACCAGGCGCAGCTTGGGAATCAAACTGGACTCAAACCAGTCGGCACCTCTTCGTGTAATTGCCCAGCGTCGGGTAAGGTGGCCCAGAATAAGGGGGGTGCCGATATAGATTCCCACAGAAAAGGCTATAGTCCTCCACGGCACTATAATTCCTGAGATACCGAGCAGTAGTCGAGCCAGAGGGGCGTAGAGAACCACCATAGTAAGCGAGTTTATGGCGGTCATCACCACTGTGTGCCCCATGTTCCCCCTTGCCAGGTAGCTCCACATGAGGACCATGGCGGTGCAGGGGGCGACGCCGAGAAGGATTAGTCCCGCCTGATATGACTGAGCCATTTCAGGAGGGAGGAAGCCTTTGAAGACTACGGTCAGAAACAGCATGCCAAGGAGAGCCATGGTAAAGGGCTTAATTGCCCAGTTGGCGATAAGGGTGGCGGCGATTGGCTTGGGGGTTTTACCTGCCCTTAGCACTTGTCCGAAGGGTATCTGCACCATTATGGGGTAGATCATAAAGAACAGGCAGATAGCCACCGGGATGGACACGCCGGCATAGGTTAGTTCGCCTAGAGAGATGGAGAATTGGGGGAAAGCCCTTCCCAGCCCTATCCCAGCACCGATGCACAGCGCTACCCACAGGCTGAGATACTTCTCCCAAATACCAAGCCTTCTTTCTTTTTCTACCGCTTGGTTAATAGCGTTGTTCAACTTTGCGCCTCCTTATATATTTTGTGGACGATGCTGTGGATGCTTTTTCATCATTAAGCCTGCAGCCAGAGCACTACACAGTATATCCCTACCACTATGAAGACACTGGAAGTTATTTTACGAATGACTTTTTCAGCCCGCGTGACTATGTCAAGATATTTGGAAGCCTTAGTTGCGCTGGCGGACAGAATAGCCCCAAATACTAAAACGGGAAGCCCAGTGCCAAAGGCGAACACCGCAGGCAGTGTTATTCCGCCGTCGGATTTGAGGGCTAGAGGGACTAACACCCCAAAGAATAAGATT
>DAOWAU010000045.1 GCA_030634425.1 Dehalococcoidia bacterium | reverse complement strand
AGCGCTACCGGGTTAGCTATTGACAAAAGGAAGATAGAGTTAGCTGAACCCATCCATAAACTCGGTAGCTATGAAGTAGCTATTAGATTAGGTAAAGATGTAGTGCCCAAGATAAAGGTTAACGTTGTAGCCGAGGAGAAAGTAGCAAAGGCTAAAGTGGCAAAGGCTAAAGTAGCAAAGGCTAAAGTGGCAAAGGCGAAAGTGGCGGAAGAAAAAGAAGCGGAGGAGAAAGAGTAGATTGACTAGTGATAAGTTGCCCCCCCATGATATTGATGCTGAGGAAGCGGTAATCGGCTCGCTGCTGATAGACGGCGCGGCAATCTATAGAATTGCCACCTTCCTAAGCCAGCCGGACTTCTACAGCGAACGAAATAAATGGATATACGGGGCATGTTTAGCTCTTTCTCAACGCAATGAAGCGATAAACCAGATTACAGTAGCTCAAGAGTTAGACCGCCAGAAAAAACTAGAACCATGTGGCGGTGCCGCCTATTTAAGTCACCTGATATCCATAGTCCCTACCTCTCTAGATATTGACCACTATGCTCAAATTGTTTATCGCCTATCAGTAATGCGTTACCTCATTAATGCCGGCAGCCAAATTGCCGCCATCGGTTACGAGGCTGACCCCGACGCTGAAGCCAGCCTTAGCCGGGCTGAGGACGTCCTCTTTAAACTGCGCCACGGGCAAACCCCCCGGGACTTTATTCACATTCGCCAAGTGCTAGACAAGTATTTTGAAACCAGCGCTCCCGGCCCAGCCGCCGAAGAAGGCCACCCTGAGCCAGTCCCCTATGCGCTATCAGGCTTCGCCGGGCTAGATGAATTTCTCAGCGGGTTCCAGCGCTCTGACCTGATTATCATTGCTGGTAGACCCAGCATGGGCAAAACCAGTCTGGCCCTTAACGTCGCCAGAAATGCTGCTGTAGACCAGGGAGCCTGCGTCGCCCTGTTCAGCCTGGAGATGGCACGGGAGCCACTGGTGCTACGCCTGCTATCCAGCGAATCTGGAGTCAATCTGAGACAGGTTCGCCTTGGGCTCCACAGTGAAAAGGATGAAAAGGGGATTATGGATGCCACCGGCATCCTCTCTGAAGCCCCCATCTATATCGATGATGCCCCTCAGCTCCGGGTAGTAGAGATGCGAAGTAAAGCCCGACGACTCCACTACGAACGCGGCATCGACCTCATTGTTGTCGACTACCTCCAACTGATGCAGGGAGAGGGTGTCAGAGGAGAAAACAGGGTTCAGGAGATCAGCTTCATCTCTCGCTCCCTTAAAGCTATAGCCCGCGAACTCGATGTGCCAGTGATAGCGGTATCCCAGCTCAGCCGAGCTACGGAGTGGCGGGCTTCGCATAAACCTCAACTTTCCGACCTGCGTGACAGCGGCAGTATTGAGCAGGATGCTGATGTGGTCCTATTCATCTACCGTGATGATTACTACTACAAGACCAAGGACGACTGGGAACGGGAGCACCCAGATAAAGAATATCCGCAAGGCGTGGCTGAGATTATAGTTGCCAAGCACCGCAACGGTCCTATAGGGCAAACAAACCTGCGTTTCATACCTAAACTAGCCAAGTTTGAAAATATTGCTAACGAAGAGCCGAGTCTATTATGAAGCAGTTTACTGGTTTCCCAGCCAAGACGGAGTTTACCCCATTACCCAACCTCTTCTTCAGCACACTACTACCCCAAATCAGCGACATTGCTGAGCTTAAGACAACCCTCCATCTTCTGGGAGCACTCTACCGCAAACGGGGCTATCCCCGCTTCATTACCTACCGGGAGCTGTTAGCTAATAGGAGCTTAATGCGCAGCCTCAAGCAGGAAACAAAGCCTCCAGAGGATGTATTGCACCAGGCCCTGGAAATGGCTGCCAAGCGGGGAACCTTCCTCCACCTCGTATTAGATAGAAACGGAGCACCTGAGGATGTTTATTTTCTCAATACCGACTCCGACAGACGGACTGTGGCTAAGATTCGAAATGGCGAGCTCGCCCTCGCAGGGTTAAAAACTGGAGAACCAACCCCCATTGAGACCGAGGAACCACCCGACATTTTCACAGATTATGAGGATAATATCGGCATGATAACCCCAAGGATTGCCGACGAGCTACGTGAGGCTGAGAAGCTCTATCCCAAGACCTGGATTAGGGATGCTATTAAAGAGGCGGTCAACCAGAACAAGCGTAAATGGAGCTATATTTCAGCAATTCTAGAGCGCTGGTCATCAGAAGGAAAAGAGAGTGGATCATATCAGCGAGATATTAAAAAGGCAGCGCCAGATAAATACATCAAGCAAAAATACGGACACCTGGTCAGGCGCTGAAGAACAAGGAGAGGAAGCCCCATCAAGTCCAGCCTGTCTTATCTGTAAAGGGGCAGGGTTTGTTCACCCTCGCTTACCCTCGGGGAAGCCAGATTTCAGCCGAGTTATTGCCTGCCGCTGCACCCAAGGAGAAGTAGATAAAGAGCGCCAAGCCCGCCTATTACGATATAGTAACCTGGGCTCGCTAGCTCGCTTCACCTTCGACAACCTGCTTCCTCAAGGAAAGAGCGGAAATCCTGCCGACCAGAAGCAATTCTCTCATGCTTACCAAGCGTCCAAAGCATTTGCCACCGAGCCCAAAGGATGGCTAATCCTGGTTGGCCCCAGCGGCTGCGGTAAGACCCACCTGGCTGCGGCTATCGCCAACGAACGTATCGCCCAAGGTCGCCCTGCCTTTTTTATCTCCACCCCTGACCTCCTTGACCGTCTACGCGCTGCCTTCGGCCCAGAGAGCGAGATGCCTTACGAAGAGTTCTTCGGCCAGGTGCGCAATGCCCCGCTGCTAATTTTAGATGATCTAGGCACTCAAACTGCCACCCCCTGGGCTAAAGAAAAACTGGAGCAACTACTAAATTATCGCTTTAATAATGAACTGCCTACCGTAATTGTCACTATCGTACCTATTGAACAGCTTGACGACCGAATACGCACCCGTCTCACTGACCCCGATTTGTCCCATATATATGTAGTTGAGGAAAAGCAAGCCCCGTTAGAATATGGCTGGGGTCCCGAGTTTGAGCTGCAAAAAAATATGACCTTTGACAACTTTGACTGGAAGCGGGTTAACCTGCCGCTAGAGCAGCGTGCGAATCTGAAGGAGGCGTTTCGTGTTGCTTTTGATTTCGCCAAATCGCCCGATGGCTGGCTGGTATTACAAGGGACTACCGGATGTGGTAAGACCCACCTGGCAGCGGCTATCGCTAACTATCGATATCAAGCCAACCAGCCTGCCCTGTTCGTGGTGGTACCCGATTTCCTCGACCACCTGCGCTCCGCCTTCAGCCCCGAGAGCAAGGTATCCTATGACCAGCTCTTTGAAAAGGTAAAGACCGCTCCTCTGCTCATCCTAGACGACTTTGGTGAGCAGACAACCACCCCCTGGGCACAGGAAAAACTCTACCAGATTATCAATCACCGCTATAATGCCCGACTGGCCACAGTAATCACTACCCGTTCCTCGACAGATGAAATTGATAGCCCTATACTCTCCAGGTTTTTAGACCTTAAAATCAGCATGGTATTTAACATTACCGCCCCTGATTACCGGACTGATGCCACGTCTAGCCAGAAGAAAACATCTCGCGGCGGCAAGAAAGGGCGCTACAGCTAACAAGCCCAAACCCAAGTCTTGTATCCCCAGAGGTTTTCTAGTAAAATGAGAAGACCCTGCGGAGAAAGAAGCCTTGGATATGATAAACCTCCCTGTTCTAGTGCTAAATCAGAACTATGAGCCGCTCAACATATGTCGAGCCCGGCGAGCAGTAGTGTTAATCTACCAAGGCAAGGCTGAGATGCTGGAAAATGGTTCAGGATTTGTCCACTCAGCCAATTATACCTTTCCCCTGCCCTCAGTAGTCCGACTAGCCTACATGATTAAGCGCCCCCGACCGGAAAGAAGGCTGACTCGCCTTGAGGTTTTCAACCGCGACCGCTATACCTGCCAGTATTGTGGCAAGGAAACCCGACAGCTTACCTTAGATCATGTCATTCCACGATATCGGGGAGGTCAACACACCTGGGACAATGTGGTTAGCGCCTGTATTGCTTGTAATCGTCGTAAGGCAGGGAGAACTCCAAAGGAAGCTAGGATGAAATTAATTCACCATCCTTCTCCCCCACACAGCAACATCCCGTTCTACATCCCCTACCACTACCTACAAACCCAGATTGAATGGCAAAAATATCTCCCCACTCAAAACTGACCGGCTATCGATAGCGACTCAGTCCTTTTCCTCCGCTTTGGGGGGAGGCTTAGACCCGATAGTAATATCACTGAGAGGCAATTCCACAGTCGCCCCACTCTCTAACTCAACCAAAACCGTTTCCTTCAATGGATTACTTCCAAGCACCTTAGCGGGCCCCATATGAGTAGCTACTTGCTGCCCCTCCTTAGGCAATTTCCCCTTCATAACATGGTATAGCTCACTCTCATAGGCCAAACAGCACATCAAGCGACCGCAGATACCTGATATCTTCATGGGGTTAAGTGGTAAACTCTGCTCCTTCGCCATTCTAATAGAAATAGGGGCAAACTCACTCAGGAAGTTCATACAACATAGCGGACGACCACACCTGCCAAAGCCCCCTAACAGCTTAGCCTCATCTCTAGACCCCACCTGCCGTAGTTCCACCCGCACCTTGAAATGGCTGTTTAACTGCTTAACCAGCTCACGGAAATCAACCCTCTCGACAGCGCTAAAGAAAAAGGTGAGCCGCCTACCATTAAGTCCGTACTCCGCTGATAGCAGCTTCATTGGCAGCTTGAGTTCATCAATCATCTCGCTACACTTAGCTAGAGCTTCTTTACTCTTGATTTCAAGTTCCTGGGCATTCTTAATATCATCGGGTGTCGCCTTGCGCACCACCGACTTCAATGGTCCGCTTACCTCGCTATCCAACACCTGCGTAGGGGCAATGACCACACATCCTAGCTCGAGGCCATGTGTTGTCTTAACCACTACCTGGTCATCTACCTCCAGTTCAACACCCGCCGGGTCGAAATAGTATACCCGGCCAGCCCTCTTGAAACGTATGCCAACAATATCAGCCATTTTTTACTCACCTCTCCTCAGGTATACTAAGCATTAACACCTCCAGCACCAGCCGCGGATTGGCATTCTGCCTAAGCTGTTCCCCAGCAGCTTGAATGCTATCAATAAAGCTTCTTATTTGAACCAAATTATAACCCCTGGCCTGCTCCACCAGTGTCGCCAACATATCAGCATTAGTAATAGCCTCATCACACCCTATCTTAATTAACAGCAAATCACGCCAATAATCAAGCCACAAATCCAGGACCTCCTGGACCAGTCTCCTGTTCTGACCGAACTGAGCTGCCAACTGGGCGGCATAAGCAAAACGCTCCTCGCAATCAGCATCGATAACGCCGAGCAACCCGTCCATCCTTTCAGCACGCTGTTGAAGCACACCGCTATCACCGGTAGCCGATAGAGCCCAACCCAGGCAGCCATGGGAAAGTCTGGCCAGAAATCTAGCCTTTTCTGGCTCAACGCCCCCGCGACTATTAAGAGCAGCCTCTATCTCAGCGGCTGCCAGCGGGGGTAACTCCAGCCGCTGGCAACGAGAAATAACAGTGGCTGGCAGCAACCTCTCCTTAATGGTTAGTAAAATAAAAATTACCTTCCCCACCGGCTCTTCCAAGGTCTTAAGCAGGCAATTAGCCGCTTCATTGGACAGGAGCTCAGCCCCATCAATAATAAACACCTTACAACTACCCTCAAAGGGTGGCAAATTAGCTGAGTGCTGCATCTGCCTAATCTGGTCAATACCGATTTCCGCCTGAGGTTTGGCCTCAGCTGCATTCCCATCCCCAGGCAAGCCTATAATCTGAACGTCAGCATGCTTGGCCGAAGCTATTTTCTGACATGAAGGACACACTCCACAAGGAGGTTCAGTTCCCTCACAGTTT
>DAOWAU010000054.1 GCA_030634425.1 Dehalococcoidia bacterium | reverse complement strand
TGCTAAGGTGATGTAGAGATCGCCTGAGTGACCGCTTCTTGTTCCGGCTTGACCTTCACCCCTGAGTCGCACTTGGGAGTTATCATCCACCCCGGCTGGGATTTTGACTGAGATGCTGCGCTTGTGTTTCTCTTTACCTGTACCTCGGCACTGGGGACAGGGCTCAGTTATAATCCTGCCCTCACCGTGGCACTGAGGACAAATAGCGATATTAGTGAAGCGACCGAAGATGCTCTGTTGAATACGGTGTACCTGCCCGGTGCCATTACAGTTGGGGCATCGAGCGGGCTGGCTACCTGGCTTGCTGCCGATGCCCTGACACAGGGAGCAATGCTCAGTGCGCAGGATATTTATCTCCTTTTGGCAACCGAGCGCTGCTTCCTCAAGGGTAATACCGATATTATAGTGAAGGTCAGCACCGCGCTGCGGTGCTTGACGGGCAGCCGTAGTTACTCCGCCAAAGAAGGCATCAAAGATATCGCCAAAACCGCCGAACTCAAAGCCCTCAAAGCCCCGTCCGAAAAGCCCTTCGGCATCACCGTGCCCAAAGCGGTCATAGGCGGCGCGTTTATCCGGGTCAGAGAGCACTTCGTAAGCCTCATTTACCTCTTTAAATTTTTCCCCTGAAGTATCATCGTGGTTGTGGTCAGGGTGATATTTAAAGGCTAGCTTACGAAAGGCCCTTCTTACCTCCTCATTGGTGGCAGTTCTAGGGATACCGAGGATTTCATAATAATCTTGTTTTGCTGGCATTTATCTGTTAAACCTCGCGGAACTCGCCCTCTACGGTGCCTTCCTCGTCTCCTTCTCCGCCGCCTTCTTTGCCGGGAGGTGGCGGTGGTGGCTGTTGCTGGTAGACGGCAGCGCCTACTTTTTGCATGGTATCTGATAGCTCCTGTGTTACCTTGCGGATAGCGTCAATATCGCTACCCTGAAGTGCCGAGCGCACCGCAGCTATTTTAGTTTCCACCTCTTGATTAAGGTCTGAGGGTATCTTATCCTTCTGGTCTCGCAGTGCCTTCTCTGCAGTATAGGCCAGGGTATCAGCAGCGTTGCGCGTCTCTATCTCTTCACGCCGCTTGGTATCCTCGGCGGCATGTGTCTCTGCCTCCCGCTGCATTTTCCCTACTTCATCCTTAGACAGTCCGCTGGAGGCAGTGATGGTTATCTTCTGTTCCTTGCCGGTGCCTTTATCGTGAGCCTTCACGTTGAGGATACCATTGGCGTCAATATCGAATTCAACCTCAATCTGGGGCACGCCTCGGGGTGTCGGCAGGATACCATCAAGCATAAACCGTCCCAGGGTTCTATTATCGGCTGCCATAGGTCTCTCACCCTGAAGGACGTGAATTTCGACACTGGGCTGATTATCAGCAGCCGTGCTGAAAATCTGGCTCTTGGCTGTAGGGATGGTGGTATTGCGGGGGATGAGGGGGGTTGCCACACCGCCAAGGGTCTCGATGCCCAGAGTAAGGGGGGTAACATCAAGGAGAAGGACATCCTTGACATCTCCCTTGAGCACTCCTGCCTGAATAGCGGCGCCAACAGCTACCACCTCATCGGGGTTGACCCCCTTATGAGGTTCTTTGCTGAAAAATTGCTTTACCTTATCATGGACCAGGGGTGTCCTTGTTTGCCCGCCCACCAGAATGACCTCATCAATCTGGGCCGGGGTCTTCTCGGCGTCAGCCAGTGCCTGGCGGCAGGGCTCTATACTCTTCTCCACCAGCTCCATTATCAGTTGCTCCAGTTTAGCCCGGGTAAGGGTAATACTGAGGTGCTTGGGACCGCTGGCATCAGCGGTGATAAAGGGAAGGTTTACCTCGGTCTGCTGGACGGTGGAAAGCTCACACTTAGCCTTTTCCGCGGCTTCCTTCAGTCGTTGTAGAGCCATTTTATCCTGTCTGAGGTCTATCCCTTGCTCTCGCTTGAACTCATTGCATAGCCAGTTCATAATTTTCTGGTCAAAATCATCGCCGCCAAGGTGAGTATCGCCGTTGGTTGATTTGACCTGGAAGGTGCCTTCACCCAGCTCTAGAATGGAGATGTCAAAGGTACCGCCACCAAGGTCATAGACGGCGATTGTCTCCTCCCCCTTCTTATCCAGTCCATAGGCTAGGGAGGCAGCCGTGGGCTCATTGATTATTCGCAATACCTCAAGCCCGGCTATCTTGCCGGAATCCTTGGTTGCCTGCCGCTGACTATCATTGAAATAGGCAGGAACGGTGATTACGGCTTCGGTAACCTTCTCGCCGAGGTATGCCTCAGCATCTACTTTAAGTTTCTGTAGAATCATAGCTGAGATTTCCGGGGGGCTATACTCCTTATCACCCATTTTCACCCAGGCGTCGTCGTTAGCTGCCTTGGTTATCTTGAAGGGCAGGAGCTTCCTGTCGTATTCTACCGTTGGCTCCTCAAACTTACGCCCCATCAGGCGCTTGATGCTGAATATGGTATTGTCAGGGTTAGTGATAGCCTGACGTCTGGCTACCTGCCCGGTTAGACGCTCGCCGGTCTTACTTATCGCTACTACTGATGGGGTGGTGCGACCGCCTTCAGCATTGGTGATAACCTTTGGTTCTCCTGCCTCCATCACCGCCACACAAGAAAAAGTTGTACCTAAGTCAATACCTATAACCTTTCCCATTGTTTATTCCTCCTTTTCGTCCTCTTCGCCATTGCCAACTACTACTTTTGATGGGCGAATAACTCTATCATGTAACGTGTAACCACGTTGCAATTCCTCAACCACTATCCCCTCTCTGCCCTTATCCTGCCTCACCGCCTCATGGAAGTTGGGGTCAAATGGTTCACCCAGCGCCTTGATCTGAGACAGTCCTTGTGCCTCTAGGCTTGCCCAAAGCTTGCGCTCGATGAGCCTGATGCCGTCTATCCAGCTCGCCTTGGCGGGATGAGGTGGAATAGCAGCGAAGGCTCGCTCCAGGTCATCAAGAATGGGCAGGAGGTCGAGCATAAGGGCGGCATTGGCAAACTTGCCAATCTCCTCCTTCTCCTGCTCACTGCGCCGCCTATAGTTGATGAAGTCTGCCTGGGCTCTTTGCCAGCCGGCCAGATTAGCTTCCGCCCTTTTTTTCTCCTCGATAAGGGCTTGCTTTAATGCCTCTATATCCTCTATCTCAGTAACCTCTGGTTCTGCCTCGAGGGTTTGGTCTTCTGACTCTTCTTGTTTCATTATTATCTACCTCACCCCCTTGTTCCCCCTCTCCTTTGAAGGAGGGGGGAGTGGGTTATGTAAGAGAGGCGAAGCCTCTCTTTAACTCTCCTTATGAATTTATATCAGGCTGTTTCTTTTCCATATAGCTCAGCTATCAGTTCACTGAGTAATGAGCCAAGGTAGTTTACACTGCAAATGGCGCGAGCATAGGGCATCCGGGTGGGGCCGATTATGCCTATGGTGCCAGCGGCTTCTTCAGGTAAACCATATCGACTGATGACTATGCCATAGTCCCGGATAGCTTCTGCCTCATTCTCCTCACCGATAATTACCCGCACCCCGTAGCTGGTTAATCCTTGGGGGGCAATAATCCTCAGCAGGTTTCTATGGTCAACTAATTCCATTAGGGGTAGCGCCCGCTGGCTATGGGCAAATTCTGGCTGGTTGAGCATAAAGTGCAATCCATTGAGGTAAAGCTCCTCACCTTCCTGTTCATCTTCAGTTTGTATCATCTTAAACAAACAATCGGTTAGCTGCTGTTCAGTGAGGGAAAGCCTCGTCCCTTTAGCCAAAATCTGCGAGCTGGTCAAGCCAGAGTAGGCGGCATTTAGTTTGTTGGCCGTAGCCGTTAACTCCGACTGAGGTATAACCTGGTCAAAGGTTATTAACTGCTGCTTTACCTTAGCCCCATGGAGGACGAGGACAATCAGTGCCAATGAATCTTGTAGGGCAATTAACTCCACGCGCTTGAATCGAGACTTGGCTGATTTAGGGGTGGTGACTATAGCCATATTTTGAACCAGCTGAGCTGTAAGCTGTGCCGTTAGCTTTAGCCACTCCTCCAGCTCCTTCTCCACTTGGTGGAAGAGATGACGTATCAAACGCTGCTCGGCTAAGGGGAGCTTGGTGTCGCCCAGAGACTCCACATAGTAGCGGTAACCTTTGTCTGAGGGTATGGCGCCGGATGAGGGGTGGCAGCGGGTAATATAACCCCCTTGCTCTAAGTGTGCCATCTCATTGCGGATGGTAGCTGGGCTTACCCTCAGCTCGTAGTTGTTGGTGAGGCTCTGTGACGCTACTGGCCTCGCCTTAGCAATATATTGCCCCACTATGCTCTTAAGTATTGTCCCTGTTCTAGAAGACAGCATATTTTACCCTGATTAGCAGTCTAAGCCTTAGACTGCTAATCTACTTAATTTATCACTTCCAGTCTCTATTTGTCAAGAGAGCGCTGTGGTAAAGTATTAGTGAGGATGTTAAACAATTTGTTAATGAATTGTCTTGACAAAGCAGCAGAGTAGTATTATACTAATAGCAACAAAATAACAATTTTGTTATAATGTTGGTGATAATGAGGATTGAGACATAAACTAGGGTTGGTGATTGGTAGCCAAGTACGGCTTGGTGAGAAATCGCCAAGCCGTTTTCTTATGTATGTAGAACCTTAACAATTGAATATGGGACTAATATCAACTCTGAAGCAGGTCAAGCGGGTGAAGGCGTATGGTGGATGCCTTGGCATCAAGGGCCGAAGAAGGGCGTGACAAGACTGCGAAAAGCCTCGGTGAGCTGTCGAGCAAGCTTAGCCGGGGATTCCCGAATGGGGCAACCCGCTCAGGTAAAACCTGAGCACCCCCAGCTGAACACATAGGCTGGGAGGGGGTAAGCAGGGGAAGTGAAACATCTCAGTACCCTGAGGAAAAGAGATTATTCCCTGAGTAGTGGCGAACGAAAGGGGAGAAGCCCAAACCCGATAAGCCAAGTGGTTCTGAGGCCTAAGTTTATCGGGTGTTGTAAGCCAGGTAGGATCTAGCTCAGAATAGGTCAAGGAGTTACAAACCGAACTCTAGTTGAAGGTTCTGGAAAGGACCGCCATAGAGGGTGACAGTCCCGTAAACGAAAGGGGGAGGCTCCTTACCTGTGCTTGAGTACCACGGGACACGAGGAATCTTGTGGGAATCTGCCCTGACCACAGGGTAAGGCTAAATACCCTTGATGACCGATAGTGAACAAGTACCGTGAGGGAAAGGTGAAAAGTACCCCGGGAGGGGAGTGAAATAGACCTGAAACCGTATGCCTACAAGCAGTCAGAGCTCGCTTCGGCGAGTAATGGCGTGCCTATTGAAGAATGAGCCGGTGAGTTAATCTATGTGGCTGG